>CAVIFG010000090.1:0-8095 GCA_963641955.1 Escherichia coli | reverse complement strand
ATTCCCTGCCGATGATACTGCTGTGCCTGATACAAATGCTGATCGCATTCGCGGCTTCGTTTGTTATTTCGCTGATAACCGGCGGCAGCCTTAACATAGGCGGACTGCTGCTGTCGGCGGCGGTGCTTATTCCCTCCGCGGCGATGTTTACGGCGCTGGGAATCCTTTTCGGATGCCTTTTCGGGGAGAAAGCCGCCCCGGGAATGTGCTCGATAATTATTTCGCTGGCGTCGTTTCTGGGCGGAGTCTGGTTCGACCCCGATTCCACCGGCGGGATACTGCTTAAAATTTGCAGGGTGCTTCCGTTTTACCACTCTGTAAGGGCGGCGAGGGCTGCGGCGGCGTTCGATACTGACGTGTGCCTGCCGAGCCTGCTTATAACACTCGCGTATGCGGCGGTAATTGTCATCGCGGCGGTGCTGGCTTTCAGGGGGAAAATGCGGGCGGATGTGAAGTAAATATAAGTTTTTCGCGGGAGGAAACGATGGTTTTCTCCCGCTTTTTGTATTGCCAAAAACGAAGAATTATGGTACAATGTATTAGGGAAACGCTGAATAAAACAAAATCGACGCGTTCAAATGAGCGAGCTCACGCGTTTGATTTTGTTACGCTTCGCTTTATTCAGCGCATCCCTAGGCTTTCACGCCGCACATAAATCACAGCGAGGTAAACAAATGAAACTTGTAATTGCAGAAAAACCATCGGTGGGAAACTCCATCGCAAAAATAATCGGCGCAAACCGCCGCGCGGAGGGCTTCACCGAGGGTAACGGATATATAGTATCGTGGTGCTTCGGGCATCTTGTGGCTCTTGCAGGCCCCGAGGAATACGGCGAAACCTACCGCCGCAAGCCATGGCGGTTCGAGGATCTCCCCATCATCCCCGACGATTTCAAATGGACAGTACTCGAAAGCACCGCGGAGCAGTTTGAGCGCCTTAAAGCCCTGATGGAACGCCCCGACGTTGACGAGCTCATCTGCGCGACGGACGCGGGCCGCGAGGGCGAATGCGTTTTCCGCTACGTCTATAACGAAGCGAAATGCACCAAGCCTGTAAAGCGCCTGTGGATAAGCAGCATGACCGACGAAGCCATCCGCGACGGCTTCAGAAACCTCCGCGACGGCAGCGAATACGACGCGCTGTACCGCTCTGGGCTTGCCCGCAGCAAGGCTGACTGGATAGTCGGCATGAACGCAACGCGGCTCTTCACCTGCAAGTACCACAATATGCTTTCCGTGGGAAGAGTGCAGACGCCGACCCTCGCCATGCTTGTAGAGCGCGAGAAAAAGATAGAGCAGTTCAACTCCGCAAAATATTTCACCGTGGTGCTCAACTGCGGAAAATTCACCGCCGAAAGCGGCAAGATAGAGGGCGAGCTCAATGCCAACCGCACCGCGGAGCACTGCGGAGAAACCGCCAGCGTAACAAGCGTTGTAAAGGAGCAGAAAAACGCCAACCCGCCCAAGCTGTACGACCTCACCTCCCTCCAGCGCGACGCAAACAAGCTCTTCGGCTACACCGCGCAGCAGACCCTCGACTGCGCGCAGAAGCTTTACGAAACGAAGCTGCTCACCTACCCCCGCACCGACAGCTGCTACATAACCGACGACATGGAGCAGACCGCGGCGGAAATGGTAAGGCTCACCGCAGCGGCTTTCCCTCTCGGAAAGGAATACGACGAGCAGGACTGCGAGCCGGATATCAAACGCCTGATATGCAACGAAAAAGTTTCCGACCATCATGCGCTTCTGCCCACCCGCGAAATTTTCCGATATAATTTCAACAATCTCACCGAGGAATGCTACAACGTGCTGTATCTTGTTGCGGCACGGTTATTGTGCGCGGTTTCCCCGAAGCACAGCTACGAGGCTGTCACCGCCGAGCTGGAATGCGGCGGCGAGAAGTTCACCGCCCGCGGAAAGACGATAACAAACGGCGGCTGGAAAGACCTTAACGCCGCGGCGAAATCCCGCCTTAAAGGCATAGATACCACCCCCGATGAGGACGACGAGGAAGAAAAGCTCGGCGGAAAGCTCCCCAAAATGGCCGCCGGGGACGTTATAACCGTGAAATCCGCAAAGCCCGTTGAGCACAAAACCACCCCGCCCAAGCGCTACACCGAGGATATGCTGCTCTCCGCCATGGAGCACGCAGGCAGCGACGACTACAACGACGATGACGACGTTGAAAAGAAGGGCTTAGGCACCCCCGCGACCCGCGCGGCGATAATCGAAACGCTTGTAAAGCGGCAGTACGTCGAGCGCAAGGGCAAGCAGCTCATCCCCACGGATAAGGGCGTGCGCGTTATCGACGTCGTTCCCGAAAACGTAAAATCCGCAAAAATGACCGCCGAATGGGAAACCGTCCTCCAGCAGATAGCCCGCGGTCAGGCAAGCGACGAAAAGTTCCTCAGCGACATAACGGCATTCACAAAACAGCTCGTCCGTGACAACTCCGTTGCCGAAAAGCGCGAGAGCAACCCGTTCAGATTTTCCCGCCTGCCCCTCGTCGGCAAATGCCCGAAGTGCGGGAAGAACGTTTACGAAATGCAGAAGAGCTACTCCTGCGAGGACAGCCGAGGAAGCTGCGGGTTCTTCTTCATGAAAGAAATATGGGGCAAGGAGGTTTCCCCCACGCAGGCAAAGCGCATCGTGGAAAAAGGCAGCTCCATAACCCTCAAGGGCTTTGTAACAAAGCGCGGGGACACCGTCAGCGGCAAGCTGGTGCTCGGGGATGATTTCCGCGTGCGGGTGGAGATAGAGAAATGAAAGTGATAAAACCGCGCTTCTATAACGATTTCCTCTGCATTGCGGACAAATGCACCGACAACTGCTGCATCGGCTGGGAAATAGACATCGACCCCGCCGCCATGGAGCGCTTCGACAAGGCGGAGGGTGAATTCGGCGAGCGCCTGCGCGGCGCGATAATCCGCGGGGAGCAGCCCACATTTGCCAACACCGCGGGAGAGCGCTGCGCCCTGCTGCGAAAGGACGGTCTGTGCGAGCTTGTGCTGAACATGGGCGAGGACTGCCTGTGCGATATCTGCGCCCTGCACCCGAGATTTTTCGGATGGTACAACGACACCAAGGAAGCGGGGCTGGGACTGTGCTGCGAGGAGGTCTGCCGACTTATGTTCAGCGACAGCTCTCCCCTCACATTTGTTGAGGAAACAAGCGACGAGCCGTCCTCCGACAACTGCGACGAAGCGCTTCTTGCCGCCGTTATGCAGGTGCGCGGGAAGCTGTTCGGAATTATGCAGGATCGCAGCGTGCCGCTCGGCGTAAGGCTTGCGTGCTGCGCCGCATTCGTGCGCGCCGCACAGTTTTCCCTCGACAACGGCGAGCCACTCCCCGGGAGCATTCCCGCCGCGGAAAAATGCGCCCCCGCAGAACAGCGCGAAACCGCAGTATCGCTGATGAAGCTGCTCTGCAACACCGAGCCGCTCAACGCCGAGTGGACGAAAACCTCCTCCGAGCTGCTTTCCCGCACGGAGAAAATATATGCGGCGCTGCCGCGGTTCCTCGCGGAAAACTCCGCCGCGCTGTGGCAGTACGAGCACATCGCGGTGTATTATCTGTATCGCCACTTCGCAACGGGCGCGTTGGACGGCGAGATCGTTTCGGGAATGGGGCTTGCGGCCGCGGCGGTGCTGTATGCCGCCATGGCTGACTGCATGACATGGCTGGACAAGGGCAACCTCTCTGAATGGGAAAGGATATGCAATGTAAAGCTGTATTCCAAGCAGACGGAATATTCCGACGAAGTCGAGGGGCAGCTCCGCGACGCGTTCTGGGATATCCCTGCGCTTTCCCCCGAAAAACTGGCGGGGGCGCTGATTTATTAAGGCGATACCGCATAATTATTGTCGTGCGATTGCGCTGTCAGTTTTTTCGCCAGATAGTACAATGAGGACGACGCAAGGCTGTCGCCTTGCTAGGACGAATTGTGCTGTATGACGAAAAAAATGCAAGCAAGCGTGCGGCAAAGGCGTTAGCCGTTAATTTTGCGGTGTTGCCTTAACATTTGTCATTGACATATCGTGACGGATGGCGTATAATATATAGAGAATGTATTTTTTCATAATTCAGGACATGGCGGTCCTGCCCTGCGGAACAAATGTGAAAAGGACAACAAATTGAACTATTCAGACGAAAAAAATAACATGACAGACTGCGCCGACAACGGAGCTCTCCTTGAAGCCGTGCTGAACGACTCCAACCAGATGGTGCAGGTCAGCGACATCGAAACGTTCTCCATGATGTACGCCAACACCCCCGCGCGGAAATACACGGGGCACTCCGATATGCCATACGAAGGCGAACACTGCTATAAATACATGATGGGACTGGACGAGCAGTGCCCGTTCTGCCCCATGCGGAAAATGTCCGGCAAGGACTGCGAGGAAACCGAGGTCGACAACGGAAACCAGGTTTTCGCCGTTAAAACAAAGCTCATCGACTGGAACGGGAAAAAGGCGTTCATCGAGTACGCATGGGATATAACCGAGCTGCGTCGCTCTCAGAAGATATTCGAATCTCAGATAGAAACTCTGATACGCTCCGTGCCGAACGCCGAGGGGATATTCCACCTTGATGTAACCGCCGACCGCTGCATAAACATCAGCGGCAGGTCCGACAACGCAAGGACAATATACAGCGACAGTCTCTCCATCAACGACGCCGTGCGCGGTATAACAAAATTTATCCCGTCCGAAAAAGAGCGAGAAAAGTTCTTCGGTATATTCTGCCGCGAAGCGTTGCTGCGCGCATACGACGAGGGAAACGTTCAGATAACAGAGGAAGCAAGCTCCCTGTTCGACGACGGAAACATCAAAACCGCACGCATAACCGCGCGGCTTATAATGAACCCCACCACCGACCACCTTGAGTGCATAATCTACGGCATAGATGTCAGCAGCGAACAGCTCGAGCTTATGAAATACAAGTCCGATCTGAAAGAGCAGTTCGACATTTTCAATGCCCTGAGCAAGGATTATCTCGACATCTACCTTATTGATGACACAGCAGAGAACGCCCGCATACTGAAGCTCGAGGGCTATGTAACCACGGGGCTTGATAAACAAAGCACCAAATCTTTCCCGTACTACGAAACCTGCAAGAGATATATTTCCGAGCGCGTCCATCCCGACGACAAGGAAATGATGCTGGAATGCATGAAGCCCGAAAGAGTGCTGGCGGAGCTCGAGAAAAACAAGGAGTACGTCACCACCTACAAAACTCTGACCGACGACGAAACTCACTATTATCAGTTCAAATACATACGGCTGGAAAGCACGAAGTATATCATCGCGGGATTTCAGAATATCGACTCCATCATCGCCAACGAAAAGGAGCAGCACCGCCTGCTTGCCGACGCCCTCGCAAAGGCGGAGGACTCCAACCGCGCAAAAACCACGTTCCTCAACAGCATTTCGCACGATATCCGCACGCCGCTGAACGCCATAATAGGCTTTACGGCGCTCGCCGCGTCGCACGTTGAAAACAAGGACGACATACAGAATTACCTCGCGAAGATAAACACATCCAGCAATCACCTGCTGTCGCTCATCAACGATGTGCTTGACATGAGCCATATCGAAAGCGGAAAAATACGCATCGACGAAGCGCCGATACACCTTTCCGATGTGCTGAACGACGTCCGTATGATAATCCTGCCGAACATTTCCGCGAAGCAGCTCGACCTGTTTCTTGACACGCAGGACGTTGTTGACGAGGATATCATCGCCGACAAGCTGCGGCTCAATCAGGTGCTGCTCAACATCCTCAGCAATGCAATAAAGTTCACAAAACCCGGCGGAAGTATCCGCTTCCTTATCGTGCAGCTTAAAGACGCCCCCGAGGGATTCGCGAAGTACGAATTCCACATCAGCGACACCGGCATCGGCATGAGCGAGGAATTCATGCGGCATATCTTTGAGCCATTCACCCGCGAGCAAACCTCCACCATCAGCGGCATACAGGGTACGGGGCTCGGTATGTCCATCGCAAAGAACATCGTTGATATCATGGGCGGAAACATCTCCGTGCAGAGCGAAGTCGGAAAGGGCACAGAATTTACCGTTACGCTTCAGTTCAAAACCTGCGCCGCTTCGTACAAAATTGATTATATCCCCGAGCTGAAGGGCACCCGTGCGCTGGTGGCGGACGATGATTTCAACACCTGCGCCAGCATAACGAAAATGCTGGACAGCATCGGAATGCGCTCCGAATGGACCACCACGGGCAAGGAAGCCGTGCTTCGCACCAAGCTTGCGATAGAGATGAACGACGAATTCAACGTCTATATCATCGACTGGCTCATGCCCGATATGAACGGCATCGAAACCGTAAGGCGCATACGCCAGATAATCGGGAAATCCAAGCCGATAATCATTCTCACCGCCTACGACTGGACGGAGATGGAGGCGGAAGCCCGTGAAGCAGGAGTTATCGCGTTCTGCTCCAAGCCTATATTCATGTCGGAGCTGCGGGAGATACTTTCAAAGCCGTACCGTGTCGAACCCGAGGAAAGCAGCGAACCCGACAAGGATATTTTCAGCGGGAAGAAACTACTTCTCGTTGAGGACAACGAACTCAACATGGAAATTGCGGTGGAAATCCTCCGCGAAGCGGGATTTACCGTAGACACCGCAGACGATGGCACCACTGCCGTTGAAATAATGAGCCATGCCGCCCCGGATCAGTACGACCTTATCCTTATGGATATCCAGATGCCGAAAATGAACGGCTTTGAAGCCACAAAGCAGATACGCCGTATGCCCGACCACCGCATCGCGGATATCCCCATAATCGCGATGACCGCGAACGCCTTCGAAGAGGACAGGCGCAACGCCATCAACGCCGGCATGAACGGCCACATCGCAAAGCCCATAGATATTCAGAAGCTTATGGATACGCTGAAGGATATCCTTTCGGGCAAATAAAACAACGCTCCGTCTGAATCAAGGCGGAGCGACAGCTTGTCGAAAAAATCCAATTTGCCCGCAAAGCGGGCTTTTAAATCTGTTTTTTGCCACGGGTTTCCCGGGGCAAAAAACACTTCTATCCGCACAAGTGTGCGGTTTGTCGGCATTGCCGACAAACCGTGCGCGCAGGGCGGATGTTTCGTCGTAAAAGTCCCGTTGGGACTTTTACGACGGTCTGAGCGCTCCGTCTGTACCAAGGCGGAGCGAACTGCAATATCGGCGCTGCGCCGTATTTATCATGCAGTATTTCATATAATAGATTACATTACAAAAATAAGGAGAGAATATTATGTGTACCGCAGCGACCTATCAGACCGAGTGCTTTTACATGGGCAGAACGCTGGATTATGAATTTTCATACGGCGAGCAGATAACGATAACCCCGCGGAATTATCCGTTTAAATTCCGCCACGACGGCGAGCTGAACTCCCACTACGCCATCATCGGCATGGCCCATGTTGCGGATGGATACCCGCTGTACTACGACGCCGTGAACGAAAAGGGGCTCGGCATGGCGGGGCTTAATTTCGTAGGGAATGCACGATATGCGCAGCCCGCGGACGGCGCGGTGAACGTGGCGCAGTTCGAGTTTATCCCGTGGCTGCTCAGCCGCTGCGCGGATATCAGCGAAGCGCGGGAGCGTATCTCAGGCATGAACCTCGTCGGGACGCCGTTCAGCGAGCGCTTCCCCGCCGCGCAGCTTCACTGGATCGTCGCCGATAAAAACGGAGCGATCGTTGTGGAATCCACCGCGGAGGGGCTTAAAATTTACGATAACCCCGTCGGCGTACTGACGAACAATCCGCCGTTCGATAAGCAGATGTTTCTGCTGAATAATTATATGGGGCTTTCGCCGAAGCAGCCGCAGAACCTGTTTTCGGATAAGCTTGATCTCACAGCTTACAGCCGCGGCATGGGCGCGCTGGGGCTTCCCGGGGATCTTTCCTCCGCTTCGAGGTTCGCAAGGGTGGCGTTCACAAAGCTCAATTCCGTTTCGGGAAGCTCCGAAAAGGAGAGCGTGGGTCAGTTCTTTCATATCATGGGCTCGGTCGACCAGCAGCGCGGCTGCTGCGAGGTGGCGGAGGGCAAGTATGAGATAACGATATACAC
>CAVIFG010000089.1:0-8149 GCA_963641955.1 Escherichia coli | reverse complement strand
TTTTAAAATCGAAAGGAGAGATCGGTATGCAGGTGCCGAAGAGGATAGCTTCGGGAATAATCAACGCCCTCAAAGGCGGCGTTGTGCCGCGCACAGGGCTGGGTTACATCGCCGTCGGCAGGACGGATGAGATAAACGCGCTGCTCCATGATGTGGAAATAACCGAGGAGGGCGGCGCATTCTTCCGCTTTATCTGTGGACGCTACGGAAGCGGCAAAAGCTTCCTGCTGCAAACCATGCGCCAGCACGTTATGGACAGGGGCTTCGCGGCGGCGGACGCCGATCTTTCCCCCGAGCGCAGGCTGATGGGCTCCAAGGGGCAGGGGCTTGCCACCTACCGCGAGCTTATGCGCAGCCTTTCCGTAAAGGCAAAGCCCGACGGCGGCGCGCTCACTCTTATCCTTGAAAAATGGATAAACGGCATAAAAACCGATGTCGTTTCCGAGGGCACGGCGCCCTCCGACCCGTTCTTCGATATCGCTGTGGAGAAGAAGATATACACCGTCATCGGCGGGCTTGAGGACATGGTACACGGCTTCGACTTCGCGGCGGTGATAAACGCGTACTACCGCGCCTACCGCGACGGAAACGAAGAAATGCAGGGCATGGCGGTGCGCTGGCTCAGGGGTGAATATCCCACCCGCACCGAAGCAAAGCACGACCTCGGCGTAAATTCCATAATCACCGACGAAAACTGGTACGATTATATCAAGATACTCACATCGTTCCTTGTCAGCGCGGGATACAAGGGACTTGTCGTTATGATAGACGAGCTTGTGAACATCATGAAAATTCCCCACGCCGTAACGCGGCAGTACAACTACGAAAAAATACTCATGATGTACAACGACGTCATGCAGGGAAAGGCTTCGCACCTCGGCATAATCATGGGCGGCACGCCGCAGTGCATCGAGGACACCCGCCGCGGCGTATTCAGCTACGAAGCGCTGCGCAGCAGGCTGGAGCGCGGAAGATTTGCTTCCGACGAAACACACGATATGCTCGCGCCGATAATAAGGCTTCAGCCGCTCACCTACGAGGAGCTTACGGTGCTGACCGAAAAGCTTGCGGAGATACACGCGGGACTGTACGGATACGAAAGCCACGTCACCCTTGAGGACAGGGTGAACTTTATCAAGGCGGAATTCGGGCGCGTCGGCGCAGACACGAACATCACCCCCCGCGAGATGATACGCGATTTTATCGAGCTTCTGAACATTGCCATGCAAAATCCCGACAAGACCCTCCCCGAGCTTATGGGCAGCGATGATTTCAGCTTTGCCGAGGGAGAAAACGCCGACAACAGCGCCGACGGCTTTGAGGATTTCGAGCTATAACGAGGTATAAATATGAAATACAGCATAAAGGAAATGCCCTGCCTTTACGAGGGCAGGCGGATATACGGCGTGCTCTATTCCCCCGAGGGCGGAAAGAAAGCCCCTGCCGTTATACTGAGCCACGGATACAATTCCTCCTACACGGAGCTTACCGACTTTGCGGAAAGGCTGGCGCAGAACGGATTTTACGCCTACTGCTATGATTTCTGCGGCGGCTCCGCACGGTCGAAAAGCAGCGGAAACAGCACCGACATGACGCTGTATTCCGAGATGGAGGACCTCCGCGCGGTGATGGATATGATATCCTCGCTGTCCTTTGTTGAAAAAATTTATCTCTACGGAGAAAGTCAGGGCGGATATGTTTCCGCGCTGACTGCTTCGCAGCTTCCCGAAAGAATTGCCGGCGAGGTGCTTCTCTACCCCGCCCTGTGCATACCCGATAACTGGCGCGGAAAGGCGCAGACCATGCCCGAAACCGTGCATTTCATGGGCATGACTATTTCGCGGAAATACGCCGAAAACATCCCCTCGGGGGATATGCGCGGGCAGATAGGCGGCTTCCCGAAGCACGTGCTTATCATGCACGGCGACAAGGACGGCGTAGTTGATATAAGCTACTCCGAGCGTGCCGCCGAGGTACTCCCGAATGCGAAGCTTGTAAAGTTTTCGGGAGAGGGGCATGGATTTTCTCCCGCGGCAAGGGCGCGCGCGTTTGACTGCCTGCTGGAATATCTGAAAGGATAAAGCGATGGTGCTTTTCCTTTCGGGAGCATCGCACACGGGAAAAACGCTGGTGTCGCAGAAGCTTCTCGAGCGGCTGAATATCCCGTATGTTTCCGCCGACCATATTAAGATGGGGCTTATCCGCAGCGGCGCGACATCCCTCACCCCCATGGACGACGACAAGCTTCTGCCGTATCTTTGGGATATCGAAAAGGAAATCGCAAAGACCGCCGCCGAAAATAATCAGAGCCTTATCATCGAGGGCTGCTATGTCCCGCATGACTGGCGCGAAAGCTTTTCGGAGGAATATCTGCGTGATATCCGCGCCGTATGGCTTATCATGAGCGAGGGGTACATCCGCGATAATTTCGCCGAAATACGGGACAACGCAAACGCCATCGAAAGCCGCCTTGACGATTCATGGCTTACGCCGTACGCGCTTATAAAGGACAACGCGAAAAACCTTTCCGGCTGCATTTTGCACGGCTGCGATCATGTCATGATAGAGGAAAAATACTCTGCGGAGGATATCGCCGAAGAGGTCGTAAATTTGATCGGAGGGTAACGTGAGCAGCATTTTTTACCGCCTTGCGCCATTCATTCAGGATTACATCTACCGCAACAAATGGGAAGAACTGCGGGATATTCAGGTAGCGGCGGCGGAGGTCATTTTCGATACGGACGATAACCTGCTGCTTTCCTCCGGCACGGCAAGCGGCAAGACAGAAGCGGCGTTTCTCCCCGTGCTCACCTGCCTGTGGGAAAACCCCTCGGCAAGCGTGGGGGTATTGTATCTCTCCCCGCTGAAAGCGCTGATAAACGACCAGTTCGAGCGCCTGACCGACCTGCTGGAGGAGCAGGATATCCCCGTAACGAAATGGCACGGGGACGCCCCGCAGACCGCAAAGAAAAAGCTCGTCAAGAACCCCCGCGGCGTTATGCAGACCACCCCCGAAAGCCTTGAGAGTCTGCTTATGCGCAACAGCTCGAACGCCTACAGGCTCTTCTCCGACCTGCGGTTCATCGTCATCGACGAGGTGCATTACTTCATGGACAACGACCGCGGATTGCAGCTTCTTTCCCTGCTGGAACGGCTTTCGCGGCTGATAGGTTTCTCGCCGCGGAGGATAGGTCTTTCCGCAACACTGGGCGACCCCGCCAACGCCGAAAAATGGCTCAACATGGGCAGCGGAAGAACCTGTATAACTCCCCGCGTGACGGAAAAGGGGCGCCTGCTGCGCCTTTCGGTGAAATTCTTCCCGATAAAGGAGAAAATAAAAAACAGCGACAGCACCACGCTTCTCGAAAACTACTACAACTATCTCTACGAAAGCACCGACGGAAAACGCTGCATTCTGTTCTCCAACAGCAAGGGCGAGGTCGAAGAAAACATCGCGCACATGAAACGCATATCCGAAAAGCGCCACGGCGTCGGCACATATCTTGTGCACCACGCGAATATTTCCGCGGCGCTGCGGGATTTCACCGAAAAAAGCATGAAAAACGGCGAACAGCCTGTCTGCACCGGCGCGACGGTCACGCTGGAGCTTGGCATCGACCTCGGGCGCCTGGAGCGTATCGTGCAGACAGGGTGCCCGCTTACGGTTTCGGGGTTAGTCCAGCGGCTGGGGCGCACGGGGCGCCGCGGCGGTGCGGCGGAGATGCGCTTTGCATTCCGCTGGGACATGAGCCTGCCGCCGAATGATTTCTATAAAGAAATAAACTGGGATTTCGTGATGTGCACCGCGATGATACTGCTTTACACCCGCGAGCGCTGGATAGAACCGACGTTTCTGCCCAAACTTCCGTACAGTCTGCTGTATCATCAGACCATGTCGATAATGGCGGCAAGCGGCTCGATACAGCCGAGGGAGCTTGCGCGGCAGGTGCTGTCGCTGGCGGTTTTCTCGCATATCACAAAGGAGGATTACCTCATGCTGCTGCGCTATATGCTGCAAAACGGCCAGCTCGAGCGCAGCGAGGACGGCTCGCTTCTCATCGGCGAAAAGGGCGAAGCCGCGGTGTCGAACTACGAATTTCTCGCGGTGTTCACTGTCCCGCAGGAATACTCCGTGCGGTGCGGCTCCGAGGAGATAGGCACGGTGCAGAGCCCGTTCCCGCCAAACAGCCGCTTTGCGCTGGCAGGTCAGGCGTGGGAGGTCGTGGAGCTTGACAAAAAAGAGCTTCGCATTTATGTAAAGCACATTGACGGCATTTCCGCAAATATGTGGATGGACACCGGAAACGAGTATGTTCACACCAAGGTGATGAAGAAGATACTTGAAGTCATTCAGAGCGACGAACAGTACGGCTTCCTTGACGAAGCGGCGCGGAACAGACTGTCGGATATCCGCGCGATGTGCAGGGGCGCGGCTTCGGTGTCGGAAGCGGGACACGCGGTGCTTCCGCTGACAGAAACAAGCTGCGCGGTGTTCCCTTTCATCGGCACAAGGGGCACCATGGCGCTGATGTACGCCCTGCGGGAAATGGGGTTTGAAGCGAATGTGTGGCTGTCGAGGTATATTCCAGTGTGCATAGAGGTGCAGTCGCCAAAGGGCGCGCGGGCGGTTTCGGCGGCGCTTGAAAAGCTGAAAAGGGACGGTGCGGATAAGTATTCGTTCAGCATTCCCGACAATTGCGAGATATGTGGGAAATATAACGACTATATTCCGCGGGAGCTGCTGAAAAAGCAGTATGTCGAGGATTATCTTGATACGGATGAGTTTGCGAATATTGAATAGTAAATGCGGGCGGAAATCACTTTCCGCCTGTTGGTTTGTCTAAAAAGTAATAACGGCAGCAAATGGCAACAGACTGTGGGGGGAAAACTCTTGTTTTCCCCCCACACCCCCTTTAGCGCTTTGGAAGTCGGGGGAATTTCGCCGTCTGCGGACGGCGACAAGGGCGCTGCCCTTGACCTGCCAGCCTTTTTCAAAAGGCTGGACCGAAAACTTTTAATACGCTACGCGGGAAATTTTAAAGAGTTTTGATAAACAAACAGGCGGAAATCACTTTCCGCCCGCTAAATTTATTTTTCGTCCTTATTCTTCCTGTTCTTCCGCTTGAACTTATACTTCAGCCGGGAATTCCTTATCTCATGCGGGATACTTCTGAAACGCTGGATATTGTTCGTCGCCGTATCCATCAGCGAGAAAAATTCCTCCGCCATAAAGTTTTCCCTGCGCTGCGTCTGACCCGAACGGTATCTCTCGATCACCGCGCCGTAGCGATCATACGCGCGCTTTACGGAGGTTTCCCACGAAATATATACCTCGTTCATGGCGTGCTCGCCGATCTGACGGATAATATCAATATTTGCACAGGCAAATTCAAGCTTCTTTGCGATCGCGACGGGGTCGGCCTCGGTGAGAATGCCAGTTCTGCCGTCAGTTATGCCCTCCGCCGCGCAGCTTCCGTCGATAAGAAGCGCGCCGACGCCGCAGGCTGCGGCTTCCCTTACAACTATACCGTTAGTGTCGTATTCCGACGGGAACAGGAACAGATCCCCCGCCGTGTAATATACGCGCAATTCCTCGCGGTCGTATACCGCGCCCGTGAAAATGCAGCGATCCGAAAGGCCTATCGAAGCCGCGTAGTCCTCCATCTCCTGCCTGTCCATGCCGTCGCCGACGAACATCATGCGGAAATCGTTCCCCGCCTCCGCCGCAAGCTTCAGACCGTCCAATATCAGCTTTATGCCCTTGTACCACAGCAGACGTCCCACAAAAAGGAACAGCGGCATATCTGCGGGGATACCGTAAGCCGCGCGAAGTTCCGCTGCGTCGTTTTCGTCCGCGCGGCCGCAGGGGAAGTCAACGCCGTTTTCCATGACGTAATATTTTCCGTCAAAACCAAGGCTGCGGAGGTTTTCGCCTGCGCCATGGCTGACCGTCCATACCTCATCGCAGGCGGCGATATTGCTCACGACAAATTTTATCGCCTGATCCGCCATAAGCTTGTTCGGAAGCGCGCGGCGGATATCAATGTCGAATTTCGTGTGGTAGGTTATGATAAGCGGAGCGTCGACCTTCTCGCGAAGCACCCGCGCCATCATCGTTGAGGCAAACGGACAGTGGCTGTGTATAACATCAAAGCCGCCTCCCGCAAGCTCGTCCAGCTTGCTGCTGCTGAAAGGATAACCCGCGCGGTAGCCACATATCTTCTCGGAGATGGTCATGCTCTTGTAGCGCACGACGTCAAACGGATAATCGTCCACCACCCCGGGGTAATCGGGGGTGACCACCGTCGCTTTTCCAAGCCCCGAAGAAATAACATTGGCGTAATTTATGACAGCATTCGCAACGCCGTCTATAACGGGCGGGAATGAATCGTTCATTAAACAAACGTTAAGCTTGTCCGACATTTTCTGCTCCTTTTCCAAAATGGATTTATATGTAACGTGAATAATGGTTTAGTAACATTATAGCGCAAAACCTGTCATAAATCAAGCTTTTTTTGTACATTTTTTATACAAGCTGCTCCCGCAGGGACAGAATTATCTTCCTCTCCCGCCGGGATACCTGCACCTGCGTCATGCCGAGCAGCTCCGCCGTTTCGCACTGGGTCTTTCCGCGGAAGTAGCGCAGCAGTATCAGCTCCATGTCCTCCCGCGGCAGCTCGGAAAGGCACTGCCGCAGCGCAAGGCGGTCTATCAGCTCGCTCTCCCCCGATTCCTCGGGCAGGTCAAATTCACCCCCATCCTCCGCGGATGTCAGCGACACCGTCGGCTGACCCGCCGCCACCGCCTCCGCGGCTTCTTCGGGAGTTACCCCCAGCCGCTCCGCTATTTCGGATATAAGCGGCTCGCGCCCCTCGGCGGCTATTTCATCATGCACCCGCGCCGCCCGCAGCGAAAGCTCTTTAAGGCTCCTGCTGACCCTTACGGTGCCGCCGTCGCGGAACAGCCTGCGTATCTCCCCGAGGATAACGGGCACCGCGTAGGTCGAGAAGCACAAGCCCCTCCCCTCATCAAAATTAGCGCACGCTTTCACAAGACCCACGCTGCCCGCCGCGAAAAGCTCCTCGTATTCTATCCCCCGCCCGCGGAAGCGGTTCGCGAGGGAATGCACCAGCGGGAGATTGCTTTTTACGAACTCGTCGCAGAGCTTCCCGTCAGACAAGGCATTTCTCCCTGCTCTTTATGCGCTTTTCCATAACGACGCAGGTGCCTTTCCCCACCATGCTTCTTACGCGCACCTTGTCCATGAAGCTTTCCATCATCGTAAAGCCCAGCCCCGAGCGCTCCTCCTCCGCGGGGGCGGTGGAAAACATCGGCTGCATCGCCTGCGCTATGTCCGCTATGCCCCTGCCCTTGTCCTTTACGGATATGTAAAGCGTGCCGTCGGAATACAGCCGAAGCACAAGGGTGACTGTCCCCGTACAGTCGCGGTAGCCGTGCACGATGGAATTCGTCACCGCCTCGGACACCGCCGTTTTCACCGCCGCTATCTCCGCAACGGTGGGGTCTGCCTGCGCCGCAAATGCCGCCGCGGCGGAGCGCGCAAAGCTTTCGTTGCGCGACAGCGCGGGAAAGCTTATGCTGCTTTCGTTAAGTATCTCTCTTTTCATACGTTTACTCCTTTTACGAGAAGTCCCGACAGCCCCGAAACGCTTATCACGGACGCTATATCGGGGCGGGCGTTCTTTATCAGCACCGAGCCGCCGTATGCCTCCACCGCCCTCGACCTGCCGAGAATAAGCCCTATCCCCGAGCTGTCCATAAAACCAACGTTCTCCATGTCGATGATGAGCACCTCCGGCCGCGAATGCGCTATCACATCATCCAGAGCCGCGCGAAGCTCCCGCGCCGCGTGGTGGTCGATGTCGCCGTAAAGCGCGGCGGTTATCCGCCTGCCGTCGTTGTATATTTTCAGCATAACAATGCTCCTTTCGTGAGGGTAAATTCACCGCCCTGACGGAACAGCCGCTCCCGACAGCAGACTGCCCCGCGCGGTGGGCGAATTTCATGGTGTAATTATATCATCATTGCCACAAAATTCCTGTCGATATCACGGCGCGGAAATAATTTTTTTGGGGCGGAGTATATCGTATGCGGAGGTTTCCGCGGGAATTTCGGGGAAATTCTGACG
>CAVIFG010000088.1:7195-8150 GCA_963641955.1 Escherichia coli | reverse complement strand
CTTAATAACAAACGAAAGAGGGATAATTATGGCAGACACTATGCAGGGTCTGAGAAGAACGTGCTTATGCGGCGAGGTAACTTCCGCGATGAGCGAAGTCGTTGTCGGAGGTTTCACTCAGAGAGTACGCGACAAGGGCGGCATTATTTTTATAGATCTTAGGGACAAGAGCGGTATCGTTCAGCTTGTTTTTGACGACACCACCGACCGCGCCGTATTCGATAAGGCAAAGACCGTCCGCTCCGAATACGTTCTGCTGGCAAAGGGCACGGTTCGCGCCCGCGAGAGCGTAAACAATGACATCGCGACAGGCGCCATCGAAGTTATGGTTACAGACCTGCGCATTCTTTCCAAGGCGCAGACTCCTCCTTTTGAGATAACCTCGAACACCAAGACCAACGAGGAGCTTCGCTTAAAGTACCGCTACCTTGACCTGCGCAGAAAGCCGCTTCAGGATAACCTTATCATGCGCCACGAAATCGCAAAGTGCGCCCGCGAGTACTTCTATGAAAACGGCTTCACTGAGATAGAAACTCCCATGATGATAAAGTCCACCCCCGAGGGCGCCCGCGACTACATCGTGCCCTCCCGCGTGCATAACGGAAAGTTCTATGCGCTGCCCCAGTCCCCGCAGATGTACAAGCAGCTTCTTATGATATCCGGCATGGACAGATACATCCAGCTTGCGCGCTGCTTCCGCGACGAGGACCTCAGAGCGGACAGACAGCCGGAGTTCACACAGATAGACCTTGAGATGTCCTTTGTTGACGTTGACGATATCCTCGAGTGCCTTGAGGGCTTCGTAAAGCGCCTGTACAAGCAGGTCCTCAATGTTGATATCCCCACCCCGCTGCCCCGCCTTACCTATGACGAGGCCATGAGCAGATACGGCTCCGACAAGCCCGATACCCGCTTCGGCATGGAGATAACCGATATTTCCGATATCGTGAAGGAC
>CAVIFG010000088.1:5809-7185 GCA_963641955.1 Escherichia coli | reverse complement strand
CGGCTTCTCCGTATTCAAGGACGCAATTGCAAACGGCGGTTCCGTCCGCGGTATCGTTGCAAAGGGCGCTGCCGACAAGCTCACCCGCAAGGAGATCGACAAGCAGACTGAATTTGTACGCGGAATCGGCGCAAAGGGTCTTGCATATGTAAGATGGGTAGAGGATACCCCCAACTGCTCCTTTGCTAAGTTCATGGGCGAGGGCGAGCTTGAAAAGATACTCGCTGCGCTCGGCTGCGAAAAGGGCGACGTTGCGCTGATAGTTGCGGACAAGGATAAGGTAACGCTGCCCGTGCTCGGCGCGCTGCGTCTGAAGATAGCAAAGCAGCTCGACATCATCCCCGAGGGCTGGAATTTCCTGTGGATAGTAGAGTTCCCGTTCTTCGAATACGACGACGAGAGCGGCGAGTGGCTGGCAATGCACCATCCTTTCACCATGCCGCTTGACGAGTGCATTCCTTACCTCGACACCGACAAGGCAAAGGTGCGCGCAAAGTGCTACGACCTTGTCCTGAACGGTATCGAGCTTTCCAGCGGCTCCATAAGAATAACCGATCCCGAGCTTCAGCAGCATATGTTCGAAATGCTCGGAATGACCGACGAGGAGATCGACGCGAAGTTCGGATTCCTTGTTGACGCATACAAGTACGGCGCTCCTCCTCACGGCGGTGCGGGCATAGGCCTTGACAGACTTGCAATGCTGATGTGCGGCTGCGACAGCCTGCGCGATGTAGTTGCATTCCCGAAGGTAAAGGACGCAAGCGAGCTTATGAGCGCGGCTCCCTCCACGGTAAGCGCGGAGCAGCTCGACGAGCTTGGAATCGCCATTACAAGAAGCGAGGACGAAGAATAATTTTACAGGCGGTGTGTACACATGGATAAACGTGAATACAAGGAGATAAGCGCGCTTGCCGCAAACGGCGACACAAAGGCGTTCGCGCACCTTTACGAAACGATTTACCGTGAGATGTACTACACCGCCTTTTATACTCTTGCGAACGACGCGGACGCGGTGGCGGTGGTGCTGAGAACGATTAAGGACGGCTTTTCGTCGGTGGGCAGGCTGCACACCGAGCAGGCATTCCGCATGTTTATGATGAAGTCGCTTTGCGCCAGAATTAAGGCGCGGTACAAGGAGTATCAGTCGGACGGAGCGGAAGCGGCGGCTGTCGCGGAAACAAGCGATATCAAGCGCGAGTTTGAGCGGCTTTCGTACAACGAGCGTATCACTGCGGCGATGTACGCCGCGGGCAGATTTATCCCTGCGGAAATTTCGGCGTTTACGGGGCTTTCTGCGGGCACGGTCAAAAAAAGCCTGAAAAGCGCGCTGGAACAGTTCGAGCTTGACTGATACGAAAATCACTGCTGAAAGGAGG
>CAVIFG010000088.1:0-5795 GCA_963641955.1 Escherichia coli | reverse complement strand
AATGACTGTATCGCAGCTGCGGGACAGGATGACCGAAAAGGTCGTCCCCGAAAAATTGATGCCGCAGAATATTGTTGAATTTCTTATGGACGAGGACGCGGAGTTGCCCGAGCTGGACGCATTCACGTTCCTTAACAGGCTGCGTGCGCTGGGGATAGGCTCGGCGGATTTTCTGTACCTTCTCAGCGGCTGCGGCGCCCCCGCGGAGGCGGTGGAAAAGGTGCGAAAAAATCCCGCGATGAATTTGCAGGGGCTTATTCTCACGCTTGATGGCGCTGGGCTGACCTCGCAGGATTATACGAGAATGCTGTACACCGCGCGGCAGCTTTGGGAGCGCACCCTCACCATGCGGCTTGAGGACGAGGAGCAGAACGAACCCGCCCCCGTGCTCGCAGAAGAAGCATATGAGCCCGCAGACGACATCCGCGAATATCCAGAAGAAACAGATGAAACCGAGGATATCAACGATTATCCCGAGGAAACGGAAAATATCATCGAATACCCCGAGGAAGCAGAGGACACGGACGATCATCCTGCCGAAACAGAGGATGTCGCGGAATATCCCGCAGAGGACGAAATCACCGAAGAACCCGCCGAAGCTGATGAAATTCCTGCTTCCGAGGAGCAGGCGGAACCATCCGAGGAAATGATCGGGCAGGAAGAACCGCCCGTGGAGGAACCCGAAACGCTCAATTTGCCCGAACTTCCCGAGGAAGCGGAAGAATCCGCAGATCACGAAGAACTCCCCGAGGACACCGCCGAGGAACCGGCGGAGGATGAACCTATATCCGAGGAAACAAGCGAGTTCCGCCCCATCGACATGGACGAGCTGCGGCGCAATCTTATTGCCGACGCGGAGGAGCTTTCCGACGAAGAGGATGAAACTACTCCAGACGAAAACGCCGATGCGGAAGAGGATGATTCGGAAGAAATTCCGTCGCAGTACCACCGCGGGGCACTGATAACCTCCGTTATCGGAGCGGCAGCGGTATTCGCGACGGCGGCGTGCGTCGGGTTTATGGGCTTTGCGCCCGCAGAAACCGTTTCTACAAGGTTCGCAGCGGACAGCGATGAAATTTTCGCGGCGATATATCGTTCATATAACGACGGCGTTATCGGCGCGGACGCTGCACAGTGGAGCGGCGAGGTTTCCGCTTTCGGCGATATGCTGGTGAAGTCCGACGGCTCCCTCGGTACGTTTTACAGCGGCGGAGTGCTTTATACCGCCGGGCCGACGGGCATTTCCTGCGAAAACGCTGACGGCGCGCAGCTTTCCGCGGCTGACGTTATAACACCTCCCGAGGATACGGAGTTTGTGTATGCGCAGCTTGGCGGCGACGCGGTGTATGCGGTGTTTAGCGGCGCGGAATGCGGTTTTGTGCGCATTGACGGCGGAAAGGTTACATACACCGCCGAGCAGGACGGCGTGCTGACCGATTTTGTTTTTGAAGAGGACGCGGTGCGGGTCGGCTCGGTGTACACTCCGCCTTTCAGCGAGAGCTTTTCCTCCTCGCAGACGGAATGCTTCCTGCCATCGCTCGGCACTGGGGAGAAGAAGCTTCTCGCCCCTGAAAATGTTCTGCTCAGCGGCGTGAGCGGCTGCTCCTATGCGATAAGCGCGGAATACTCCCTTGCGGACGGCGCGGCTGAGAATGCCTATGCGGCGCTCGGCTGTCCCGTGTATGCTTCGGCAGACGGTTTCGCGGCAATGACGGACGGGGATAACGGCTTGTTCATCCGTATTGAAAATACGGCGGACGGGCTTTCGCACACCGCTGTGCGAACCGATAAATTCACCTCTGCGGCGGGCGGAAACGGAGTTTATGCCGCAGTAGGAAGCGACGAAAGCGGCTCTGTTGTCACGATATATAACAGCGGCTTCACTCCTGCGGCGGCGCTGAAGAATTTCGACCGAGAGGTAACATCGCTGCGCCGCAGCGGTAATATCATCTACATAAGCGGCGCGGACGGCGTATTTATGGCGGTGGACTGCACCGACGCCGCAAACCCCGCAGTAATTTCCGAGGTGAAGAGCGGTAGGATTCTCGGCGAAAGCGCTATTACTGCTGAAAACACCTCCGACGGGCTGACTTTCCGGGTATATTCCGCTGATGGAGAAGTATGCTCCTATACCAAAAAGGTAGACGGCGATGCAGCGGCAACGCTTGCGGCAGGCAGCGAGAATGCCTTTTTCGCGGGGGACGGCGTTTACGGAGCGGCGTATAGCTGGTTCGACGGGGTTTCCGTTGTGTCGGAGTATGCGGTGTTCGGAAGTCACAAGGAAGAGGTAACGCTGTTTGACGACAAAACAGGCTTCACGTCGGCGTTTGAGCACGGCGGAACGCTGTGTCTTGTATACGGCGGCGGTAAGATTTCATCAGATATTCACATCTGAGGTATTGACAGGAAAGCCGGCGGCGTTGTATAATGAATAATGTTACCGACTGATTGGCGAAAGGACAGAGTATGGACGAGAAAAAACGTCAAAGGCTGATGAAAGTTTTCAGAGTTGTTGCGATGATACTTGCGATAGCTATGATCGCCGGCATAATCATACAGTCGTTTATCTAAACCCCCGAAAGGATCTGCGTTAAATAATGGGATTATTCTATAATAATGATGTGGCAGGTTCGGGCGTTGCAAAGCACGGCCCGAAGAAAAAGCCGTTTTTCCGATTTTTTGAGATATTCGGAAACAAGTTCTGGACATTCTTCAAGATCAATCTGATTTATTTCGTGTTCTGCATTCCCGTGGTGACATTCGGCCCCGCGACGGCGGCAATGACCGCGCTGATGAGGAACATCTACCTTGAACGTCCGCAGTTCGTTTTCCACGATTTCTGGCAGCAGTTCAAGAAAAATTTCAAGCAGTCCTTTGTTATCGGACTTGTTGACATCATCTTCCTGTCGCTGGCGGTGTTCAGCTATCGCTTCTACACCATGAACATCGACAAGAACGACTACTACTGGTTCTTCTATGCGCTCGCGATGGCGGCGGAGGTTATTTTCCTGCTGATGAATTTCTACATCTATCCGCAGATAGTCGCGCTCAATCTCCGCATGGGCGCCATCGTCAAGAACTCCGTGATACTCACCTTTGCGAACCTCAAGGGCAACCTTATCACGCTGCTGTTCTTCCTGATTTACGGTGCACTGGTGCTGTTTTTCGGCATTTATGTGCTGATGCTGTCGCCGCTGCTTCCGTTCGCATGGCTGTGCTTTATATCCGTTTTCAACTGCTATCCCGCGATACAGAAGTACATCATCAACCCGTTCTACGAAGCGAACGGTGAGAAAAATCCCGAGCTTCCCGAGGAAGAAGAGGGCGCTGTGTTCGAGGATATGGGCGGCAAGGAAGCTCCCATCAACCTCAGAAAGAGCGACAAAAAGGGAAAAGTCATCAAGTGATCCCCAAAATGAATATCCACATGATCGGAAGAGAAAATTTTCTTCCGATTTTTTGTGTGATTTTCCGAAAAACACTTGAAAAAATGCTTAAAATATGAGATAATATAAAAAGAACAGTCTGCATTGACATTCGGACAAATATTATTGCATTTAAGGAGATAGTTATGTCTAAGATCGTTGTATTCGACCATCCGCTCATTCAGCACAAGATCACCCTTCTTCGCGACTGCACCACAGGCACCCGCGATTTCCGCATCCTTATAGAAGAGATCGCTTCGCTGATGGGTTACGAGGCGCTCCGCGACCTCCCCCTCGAAATGAAGGAGATAAAGACCCCCATCGAAACCACACAGTCCCCCGTTATCACGGGCAAGACCATCGCGATAGTTCCGATACTCCGCGCGGGTCTTGGCATGGTAAAGGGTCTGCTGAGCCTTGTTCCCACCGCAAAGGTAGGCCACATAGGTCTGTACCGCGACCCCGAGACCCACGAGCCGCATGAATATTACTGCAAGCTCCCCGATCATATCGAAGAGCGCACCGTAATTATCCTTGATCCCATGCTCGCGACAGGTGGTTCCGCAATAGCGGCGGTGGATATGCTCAAGAAGCGCGGCGTAAAGAGCATAAAGTTCATGTCCATCATCGCAGCTCCCGAGGGACTTTCCGCGCTCATCACAAAGCACCCCGATATCGAGCTGTACTGCGGCCATCTTGACGAAAAGCTCAACGAAAACAAGTATATCGTCCCCGGTCTGGGTGACGCAGGCGACCGTATCTTCGGCACGCTCTGATAAAAAGCACTTGTATTTATCCGCGATATGTGATAAAATATCTGGCGGAGATCATATAATACCGCCGCGGAATGCGGCAGAACAGAAATGAGGATTTTAAAATGTCATCTAGTGTTATTGTCGGTACCCAGTGGGGCGACGAAGGCAAGGGCAAGATAATCGATATCATGGCAGCCAAGGCTGACGTGGTAGTACGCTCCAGCGGCGGAAACAACGCGGGTCATACCGTTGTACACGGCAGCGAGGTATACAAGCTGCACCTGCTCCCCTCGGGTATACTTTACCCCGAAACCATCTGCCTTATCGGCAGCGGCGTTGTTGTCGACCCCAAGGTTCTTCTTGAGGAAATAGACGAAATGAAGGCTCGCGGTGTATCCTGCGATAACCTCAGAATCGACGCCCGCGCGGATATCATCATGCCTTGGCACAGGGAACTGGACAAGCTTGAGGAAGAATTTAAGGCAAAGCAGACTGGCGTTAACGTCGGCACAACAGGCAGAGGCATCGGTCCCTGCTACACCGACAAAGACGAGCGTATCGGCATAAGAATGTACGACCTCGTTCACCCCGAGTGCCTGAAGAAGCTTGTCAAGAACACAGGCGAGCTGAAGAACCTTATTATTGAAAAGGTTTACGGCGGCAAGGCGTTCGACCTCGACGCTGTTTATGAGGAATACAAGGCATACGGCGAGAAGCTTGCAAAGTACATCGCGGACGGCTCCGTTATCGCATTCGAAGCATACAAGGCAGGCAAGAAGGTGCTGTTCGAGGGCGCGCAGGCTACTCTGCTCGACATCGACTTCGGCACATATCCTTTCGTTACATCTTCTCACCCCATCGCGGGCGGCGCGTGCGTTGGCACGGGTATCGGCCCGAAGATGATTGATGAAGTTATCGGCGTCGGCAAGAGCTACACCACAAGAGTCGGCAACGGTCCGTTCCCGACGGAGCTTAACGACGAGATCGGCGACCTCATCCGCAACCGCGGCGGCGAGTTCGGCACCACAACAGGCAGACCCCGCAGAACAGGCTGGTTCGACGCTGTTATCATGCGCCATGCCGTTCGCGTTAACGGCCTTACAGGTCTTGCAATAAACAAGTTCGATACCCTGTCGGGATTACCCGTACTGAAGGTATGCACCGCTTACGAAACCACCGACGGCGAGATACTCAAGGACTTCCCCGTAACGCTTGAAGAGCTTGCAAAGTGCAAGCCCGTTTACGAGGAGATCGAGGGTTACGAGGGCGATATCTCCGGCTGCAAGACCTTTGAAGAACTGCCCGAAAAGTGCAGGGCATATATTACAAGGCTCGAGGAGCTGTGCGGCTGCCCCATCACCATAATCGGCGTCGGCGCAGGCAGGGAAGACGTAATCTTCCGCTGATATGAAGGTTATT
Source organism: Escherichia coli (assembly GCA_963641955.1). Lineage (GTDB taxonomy): Bacteria > Bacillota > Clostridia > Oscillospirales > Ruminococcaceae > CAG-115. Next base: position 196 of record CAVIFG010000088.1, on the reverse strand, counting down.
TTCATCGGCGATGTCGTCGGAAAGATAGGCTGCGACGCGCTTACGGCGGAACTTCCCGCGATAAAGCGGGAGTATTCCGCGGACATCGTTATAGTAAACGGAGAGAACAGCGCGGACGGAAACGGCATCGACCCGCGTTCCGCGCAGATGATCTTCGACGCCGGCGCGGACGTTGTCACTACGGGCAACCATGTTT
>CAVIFG010000087.1:0-8187 GCA_963641955.1 Escherichia coli | reverse complement strand
AATGATGCCGTATTTTGCAACATAGTATGCCGTCCGATAATAGTCAAAGCTGATGTACATATCAATTCTCCATTTTTATTAAACCGGCGAAAGCGCCTGATAAAACCTGTCAGGCGCTATGCTTTTTCACTTCAGCAGCTTGTCAATGCTTACGATCTTCGTGCAGAGCGCAAGCACAGTGACCGCGCTCTCTATCTCATCGACCGTTGCGAACGACGGAGCAAGTCGGATATTGCTGTCCTGCGGGTCGTTTCCGTGAGGGTATGTCGAGCCGGCGGGAGTGAACTTAACACCGTGCTCCGCCGCCATCTCAACGACCGCCCGCGCACACCCCGGAAGCGTATCGTAGGAGGCAAAGTAACCGCCCTTTGCGACCGTCCATTCTGCGATACCAAGCCCGTCCAGTTCTTCGTTCAGCACCTTGTACATCGCGTCGAATTTTGGCTTCATTATTGCAGCGTGCTTCTTCATGTGTGCGCGCAGCCCTGCGGAATTTCTGAAAAATCTCGCGTGACGCAGCTGATTTATCTTGTCGGGACCTATCGTTGCGAACTTCATGAACGCACGGATATCGATGAGGTTCGCCGGGCTGGAAGCCACCGCGGAAATTCCCGAACCCGGGAACGTTATCTTACTTGTGGAGCAGAATTCGTACACAAGATCTGAATTTCCCGCCTTTTCGCATTCAGAGATTATATCCGGAATTTCCGCGCAATTCCCGTCGAAATTATGCACGCAGTAGGCGTTGTCCCAGAATATGCGGAAGTCCGCAGCCGCAGGCTTCAGCGCCGCGAAACGGCGTACTACATCGTCGCTGTATACTATTCCCATCGGGTTTTCGTACTTCGGAACGCACCAGATACCCTTTATCTTGTCGTCGCTGCTGACCAGCTTTTCCACCATATCCATATCCGGGCCGTCGGAGTTCATCGGCACCGGAACAAGCTCAAATCCGAAATGCTCGGTTATCGCAAAGTGCCGGTCGTAGCCCGGAACAGGACACAGGAACTTCCTGCCCTCTACCTTCTGCCACGGAGTTGAACCGCAGATACCGTCCGTCATTCCGTGGCTTATAAGCTGATACATCATCGTAAGGCTGCTGTTTCCTCCGATTATCGTGTTCACGGAGTGCGTGCCCATCATATGCGCGAGCAGGCGCTTTGCCTCCGGAATTCCGTCAAGCCCGCCGTAGTTGCGGCAGTCCTGACCGCTTTCGCTGTCCAGCAGGCTGTGATGGTCGAGGACGTCCAGCATTTTCATCGACAGCTCAAGCTGCTCCTTTGAGGGCTTTCCGCGGGAGAGGTCGAGGGAGATATCGTCTTTTGAATACTTGCTTAACCGTTCAACGCACTTCTGTTTTTCGGCTTCGAGCGCCTGTTTGTCCATTTCGCTGTATTTCATGGTTTTCGCCTTTCATATTATTTGAGAAAGAACGCCCAGCACTGCCGCAGCAGCGCTGAGCGCATATAGGGGGAGAAGATTTATCATTAAGAAGCCTTAATAAAGCTTCTTGTAGATATCAAGAATATCATCGCGGCTGAGCGGAACGAAGTTGTTTGCAGTCAGTCTGCCCTGCGTTGCGAGCACGTTTTCGGTGAATACCGGAATATCCGCTTCGGTAACGCCGTATTCGTGCAGCGGTTTCTTCGGGAGAATGTGGTTCAGCAGGTTTTCAAGCTCGTTGTAGACATTCTTCACGTCGCAGTGCAGAAGCTCCGCGAGGTACGCATTGAGATGTGCTATCTCGCCGTCCTGCTTTTTCTCCATGTACTTGTACAGCACTCCGGTGAACAGTGCGTAGTTGCTCTCGCCGTGCGGAACGTGATATGTACCGCCGAGGGGATAACTCAGCGCATGGACTGCCGCGCAGCCCGCCGTGCCGAATGCAAATCCAGCCATGTTGGAAGCGGTAAGGAAGTCGCCCATATACTGCGGCAGCTTGTCCATGCCCTCGCTGACCAGCTTCTGATAGCCGGTGATTATCATTTCGATAGCCTTGTATCCCATCAGCTTGGTGTATACAGTAGCTTTCGGGGAGAGCGAGGATTCAACAGCGTGGACCAGCGCGTCAATGGAACTTGCGCCGAACACCTTTAAAGGGAGCTTCGCAAGAAGTTCGGGAACCAGCACAGCGTAATCCGCGAACATATTTTCGGAGGTCAGACCCATCTTCACGCCAAGGCGCGTGCGGTTGATTATCGAGATGTTCGTGACCTCGCTGCCGGTGCCGCAGGTGGTCGGGATAATTATGAGCTGGTGCAGCTTTGTAATGCTGTCCTTGTGGTCGTAGAGGGAATCCACCGAGCCTCCGTCGGATACGGAAAGCACCTTTGCAATGTCGATCACAGTACCGCCGCCGATGGCAATTACGCGCTCGAAATGCTTTTTGGAAGCCTCGGCGATTATCGCGTCAACCATGGTGTCGGTAGGCTCGCCGCCGCCGAATTCCTCCTGATATATCATCTGCGCGCCGCACTTGTTGTTATCGGAATACGGATCGTAGATGTACTTGTTCGTCAGGATAAGGTCGCTGCCGCCTACCTTGAATTCATCGGTAAAGGCTTTCAACGTGTCGAATTTATAAAGTTTCGGGCGGAAAATTATCTGTTCCATAAAAACTCCTTAGTCCGTTCAGCCCCAGATCTCCTCATCGGTGGGAACTGCTGCGTCCTTATTGTAAAGACCTATCTGAGATACATTGATGAGGTGAGTGTAGTTCAGGTTCTCGGAAATGCTGTTGTTGCCCCATGAGCCGCAGCCGAGCGTTGTTGTCGGAGCAAAGCCGTTGTAGAGGCTTCCGCCTGCGCCGGTTGAGGACGGCTGATTTACTATCAGACGGCTTACTGTCAGCTTCTCGCCTGCGTACTTGATATGCTCCATATCGTTGCTGTGCAGCGAAGCGGTGTGACCCTTGCCCTCGCAGTCGAGGTCGGTCTGCGCAAGCTTTACTGCGTTCTCGAATGTATCGTAGGAAGCGGTTATCATTACCGGGCACATCTTCTCACGGCAGAGGGGCTCGTCCTTGCCGATGCTTCTTGCCTTGATAAGGATCATTCTGGTGCCGTCCGGAACGTCAACTCCTGCAAGCTTTGCGATGGTCTGCACGCTCTGACCTACTACCTTTCTGTTGATAGGACCGTTCTCCGGGAAGATAGCGTCTGCGAACTTCTTTGCAGTTTCAGCGTCGTCAACATAGAACACGCCGTTCTTCTTGAAGATGTCGATACCCTTTTCAAATGATTCCTCCGGCAGGAATACGCACTGCTCGCCGGAGCAGATGATACCATTATCGAAAATTCTGCCGCTGATTATCTTCGGGATTGCTTCCTCGAGGTCAACGCCGCGGTCAACTATAACCTGGACGTTGCCGGGGCCTACGCCGAGCGCAGGCTTGCCGCTGGAGTACGCGGACTTGACCATTGCTCCGCCGCCGGTCGCAACTACAACGTCAACGCCGTGCATGAGGGCTGTTGTCGCGTCCATGGAGCACTGCTCAACGGTCTGAACGAGATCCTCGGGAAGTCCGAGCTTCTTCAGCTCTGCGCGGAACAGGTCGATAACGTACTTGTTGGTTTTCTGCGCTCTGGGGTGAGGAGCTACGATTATCGCGTTCTGACCCTTGAGTGCGAACATCGCGTTGCACATCGGGGTTACTACCGGGTTAGTTACCGGAGTTACGGAGCCTACAACACCCTTTGCCTTGGCAACGCGGATGATTCCGGTCTGCTTGTCCTCGCCGATGATACCTACGGACTTCTTGCCCTTTAAGCTGTTCCAGATACACTTGGACTTGCCGTGGCACTTGGCTACCTTATCGGCGTAAACGCCCATGCCGCTCTCCTCGCAGGCCATCTTGGAAAGCTCCTCGGCGCGGTCGTAGACTACCTTGCCTATCGCGCGTACCGCCTCGTCGGTCTTTTCCTGGGAGAAGCTCTCGAACTGCTTCTGAGCCACTCTTGCCTTTGCTATGAGTTCATTTACCATGTTTACTGCCTGTTCGTCCATTGTTTTGTCCTCCATCACATTGCTTTACATTGCTTTTTCAAAGTTAAGAGCCGCCTGCATATCTACGGGGTTTTCCTTGTATTTGCAGGTGGATTCTGCATTGTCAAGATATTCGTGAAGCGCCTTGCGGAACTTCGGGTGCGCGCATTTATCAATGATGAGATTTGCACGCTCTACCGGGTCAAGACCTCTGAGGTCTGCAACGCCCTGTTCGGTTATCAGCGCGTGGATCTCGTGGATAGTGTGGTCAACGTGGCTGACCTGCGGAACTATGCAGGAAAGCATGCCGTCCTTCGCAGTGGACTTCGTAATGAATATCGAAAGCCCCGCGTTCTCGCAGTAGTCGCCGGAACCGCCGACGCCGTTCATCAGGCGGCAGCCGTCGATATACGAGGAATTCGTATTGCCGTAGATATCCGCCTCAATTACGGTATTTATCGCGATAACGCCCAGCCGTCTGATTACCTCCGGGTGGTTGCTTATCTCCTGCGGACGGAGTATCATCTTGTCGCGGTATTTTTCAAAGTTCTCAAAGAATTCATCGCGCTTGTCCCATGAAATGGTTAGCGACGTACCGGAGGCGAAATCCACCTTGCCGGCGTCGATGAGGTCGAAAATCGAGTTCTGGAGCACCTCGGAATACACGGTGAGATGTTCGAAATCCGACTCAGCAAGTCCCTGCAAAACCGCGTTGGAAACGCTCCCGACGCCCGCCTGAACCGGAGGAAGCGGATTGCACAGCCTGCCGTGCTCGACTTCGCTGTGCAGGAATCCGATGAGGTTATTCGCCATGCTGCGGAACTCGTCGTCCACCGGGGAAACCGTCCTGCCGTTGTCCGGAATGTTGCTCTCGACAACTGCAACTACCTTTGCCGGGTCGCACTTTATGTAGGGCGTGCCGATACGGTCGCTGACCTTTGTTATCGGAATGGGCTGCGTGTGCGGAGGGCGCGCCGGAGAATAAACATCGTGGATTCCCTCAATACAGCGTGGAACGTAGGTGTTCACCTCAATGATGATCTTATCCGCGTATTCGGCGTAGATGTTGGAGGTTCCGACCGATGTGGTGGGGATAATATTGCCGTTTTCGTCAATGGCGGCGGCTTCGATTATCGCAACGTCGATGTGTTTCAGGAAGTTGTTCTTGACCCACACCGGCATTTGTCCCAGCGGAACGTCGTGATAGGATATCATACCGGCGTTTATCGAATTACGCAGATCCTTGTTGGTCTGGTAAGGCATTCTCGCTTTAAGAGCGCCCGCCCTTGCAAGCTCGCCGTCGAACTCCTCACCAAGAGAGGCTCCGGAATACACCGTAAGCTCCAGCTTTTCGCCGTTCCTTGCGCGCTTCGCAAGCTCTCCTGCGACTGCCTTCGGATATCCCGCGATGGTGAATCCGCTGACGCCGAGCGTCATTTCAGGCTTTATGAACTCCGCCGCTTTCTCTGCGGACATTATCCTGTCGTGATATCCGGGATACCTTATCCTACCCAGGAAATCTTCATGTGTATCCATGTTCATCTTCTCCTTGTTGTCTTTGAGAACTCAGCGCTTTTTCGTTCTGTGGTTATTATAGCACTTACCCAGCTATGTGTAAACTGTGAGATGAATATAATCATCATACCAGAATTGTATATTAAAATGCACTTGATAAATACATTACATCATTCAGAAAAAGAATAAGTGCCGCCATTTCTGACAGCACCCTGAGCTCGGTTCATATACAGATTTCCCCCACAGGTCAAATGCTCCTGCAGGGGATATGTTATTCAGCTTACTTTCCCCAGACTTCCTCTGAGATGTCGTTTATCAGCTTTATCTTAGCCCACTGCTCTTCCTCGGTGAGCTTGTTGCCTATCTCGCAGGAGGCAAATCCGCACTGCGGACTGAGGTACAGCCTGTCCAGAGGAACTATCTTCGCAGCCTCGCGGATACGGCTGATTATGGACTGCTTGTCCTCCAGCTTCCGGTGAGGTAGGTGTCGTCTATCATCGCAGCCTCGCCGTGGAAGGGAAGTCCCTGCCCGTGCAATGAACAGCAGACCGTCAGCTCATAATGTTCTGCCACAGTTGAACTGAATATGAGCAGGAAAGTGCCGAATACAGCGAACCGCCGTTTTCCATGAAAGCGGCGGTTCGGCATTTATGAGGTCTGAAATTACTTTACGATAAACTGCTGTATCTTTGAGGTCAGGTCAGCTATAACGTTCTCATCTGTGGAATGTATCCGTAAAACCAGGGTTTTGCTAAGGTCAAGACTAAAAATACCCATTAGCAACCGATATGATTTTATCTGTTCCAAAGCTCAAATCGTTCTTTTCCGTAACTTTCATATAATGCTCTGAAAACCTACGCTGTTCCCAATCATCAGTGAATCCTTTGAAGCGGATCTGCGGTGCATTATTTCCATTTTTCATCAGAATAAGCCCTCCAGAGTTTTCATCAGCTCGGCAATTTCAGCCTGCGCCCGTTCATCGGAAGCTGTAAGTTCGGCAAACTGTGAAAGAAGTTCGTCCTGTGCCGCTTTTATCTCCTTGTCCTGCTCCTGCAGTTCGCTTGCAATATCAGACAGGCTGATTTCTTCTTCCTGCTCAAACGTGTCTACATAACGGGGGATATTCAGGTTGTAATCATTCCCCTTGATCTCATCATAGCTTGCTGATCATGGAACAATGACTGAAAATTCCATGTCAAGCATATCCTCATATCTCTCGACAGCAAACGGATCCGGCTCAAACGGCAGAACCATCACCTCATTCAGGTTGAGCATAAGGAACTCCTTGTTCTTCTCAACTGCCGCCTTGTCCGAGAAATTCACCGCCACGGTGTAGTTCACGCTGTTCAGCGGCTGCTGAGCCATGTATATCATCGGGAGTTCGTTCCATGATGTGCCGCCAATAAGGAATACCTTATCGAACGAGTCGAGTTTCAGCTCAGAAGTTGGCAGACTGCCGTAATCGTAAATCTGGACGTTGTACTGCTTTTCCGGTTCGGTCAGGGCGGTGCAGATGTCAATGCCGTTTATCGTGTAGATACCGTTCTGCTCGGAGCCGCCATAATACTCGCTCATCATCTCAAGCTGCGGAAATCCGCGCTTGTTTGCGCAGACCACAAGGCTCTCGCCGTCACGGCTCTTGAAATACGCCGCAAGCCGCATTGCAAATGTAGTTGCGCCTATTCTGCCCTGCGCTCCCACGACAGCTATGCTGATGTTTGACTGGGAGTAGCGGGGCTTTTCTTTTTCCTTTTCGGCAATTCTTGCAGCTTCGCGGGCTTCTGCGAATGCGTCAAACGACTTGTCGAAGCGCCGCCATTTCTTCTGGGAAAGCCCCTCCGTAATGCACTCTTTCAGGTCCTGCGTCATCATGGATATGTTGGTTTTCTCGTCAACATCGGGGTAATTCGCAACGATATTCGTTATGCCGTTGTGCACCAGCTTGTCCAGAATTTCATCACCGGGATAGCAGTTATCGGCGTAAATAACGATGTTCGCGTCGGATTTCTGATAGTAAATCCCCGCGCAGAGGTTCACGAATTCATCACCCTGTTCCTTGAATGCGGACAGGTCAAAGATGAAATGCGACTGATAGAGATACGTCTTGAGGTCGCGCTTAAGAAATACTGCGAGCGACCAGTCCTCGCCTATCATCTCGCGGGGAACGGCGTTCAGCTCGGAGCATATTCTGCGAAGTATTCCGGCGTTTTCTTTTCTGGTTATGAGTAATGGGTTTATCATGGTGGGTGTCCTTTCTGGTGGTTATTCGCTTTTCAGCGTAGGTTACTTGACTTGGGTAGGTGTTCGTGGTATAATAATCTCATCGACAAACAGTAACAGGTTTGGTACAATATAAGAGTAGTTTTGCAATGCTTTCACATTGGGTTACTACTCTTATATTGTACCAAATCGGAATTTAGTGGAGGCGTACAAATAAATGGAGAAAAGTGAAATTATTAAAAAGGTTGCACCTTGTTCTTTAATGTGCCACACTTGTTCGGCATATAATGATGGTATAATTTGTGTGTCAGCTAAAACATTATTAAAATATTTAGAGGGTATAAAAGAATTTTATGAGGTACATATGCCCGATGCCGTAGAAAGCTATAACAACTTTGATGGAGTACTTAGCATATATGCGGGCGCTTCTTGTTCAGGTTGCCGCAGCACAGAACATAATGGTTGTAG
>CAVIFG010000086.1:4918-8503 GCA_963641955.1 Escherichia coli | reverse complement strand
GGTTTTATCAATAGCTTCGCCGATGTCTTTTTGCTTTTTTCTCGGGAGATTGATATTTGTGACAAATCGTTTTTCGGGTATTTGTATATAATTCATAAAAATTTGATTATCGCTCCTAAAAATATATCTAATGTGTTTACATTGTTGATTTTATGTGATATAATGATTAAAGACTATTCGTATAGCCTGCGCTTTGCGCGCGCAGAATGACTTTTAATAAATATCAAGCTCCGCACCGCGGGGCGGAAACGGGGAGAATTTACCATGAAGATTAGAACGATGCTGACCATATCAGCCATTTGCTTCGCGCTGATTCCTATGATAGCCTACACCGTGTTTGCCGATATCTTCGTCACCGACAGCGGCAGGGATGAATTCCGCCGCCAGATATCCGACCTTACGGTAAACCAGGCTGCTTCTCTTCAGACCACCCTCGACACCGTTCACAACGACATAAACACCCTCTCTTCCGTTGAGGAGATACGCGCCGCGGCAGAAAACGGCACATCCTCCGACGCAGCGGGCGAGTTCCTTATCAGATTTGCAAACGAGAACACCAACATCATTGCGGCGCGCCTTGTTAATTCCGACGGAAAGATAATCAACGGCAAGGACACCGGCAAGCAGCTTGAAAACTACACAAGCTACGACGCATACAAGGACAACGTGTTCTACATAAACGACGTCGGCGCGGCGGAAAAGACAGGCAGCACCACCGGTTCCACAATGTTCATCAAGAAGAAGATCGGCAGCAGCATGCTGCTTCTCTCCTATGATATTTCCATGTCCGATAAGCTCATTTCCAAGCTGACGGATAATTCCACATTCTACAATCAGGGCAAGGTCATCATCGTTGACCCGCGCAGAAACTGGACTTCCGGCGCAGGCTACAACAACAACCTTGATAACCAGTACACCACCGCTGTTACAAGCAGGATAGATTCCCTTGAGGACGGCGTTCCCACCGAGATAATGACCTACAACGCGGCAAACGGCGAGAACTACGCCTGCATGATAAGAGTCGGCGGCGAGGACGGCCTGACCGCCATCGTAAGCTGCCCCACTGGCAGGGCGAACATCTTCTCCGGCGCAGCGGTAAGCCCCATAATCGCGGTTGTCGTTGTTGTGGCGATAATTGCCATCGCCGGTGCGATCGTTGTTTCCTTCTTCGTTACAAGACCCCTTAAGACCATCGAGGAAACCCTTGTAAAGATCCGCCGCGGCGACCACGAGGCGCGTATCCCCACAGTAAGCAACAACGAATACGGCATGATCTCCAGAGCGTTCAACAACCTTGTTGATGAAATAGTTGTCAGCGAGGATCGTTACAGAACCATCACGGATATGTCGGATAACATCATATTCGAGTGGAACTTCAAGACCAACGAAGTATTCTTCTCCAACAACTTCAACAAGAAGTTCAGCTATCGTGCTCCGTCTGACCACTTTGCGGACAGCTTCCTGCTGAAGGCCAAGATCCACCCCGACGATGTGGACAGATACAGAAACGACCTCGACGCGCTGGAAAAGGGCAAGAGCTTCGAGCGCAACGAGTACCGTATTAAGAATATCTACGGCGACTTCATTTGGGTTCTGATGAGAACCGCGACTCTGCACGACAAGGACGGCAAGCCGCTGAAGGTTGTCGGCGTTATGGTCGATATCGACCGCGCGAAGAAGTCCGAGCAGCAGCTCACCGAGCGTGCAAGCTACGACGCACTGACCGAGCTGTTCAACAGAGAAACCGTCGAGAGCCAGATAGACAACGAAATTTCGCTGTCCGAGGCAAGAAAGTCCGAAATGGCGGTTCTGTTCATAGATGTCGACGACTTCAAGCACTTCAACGATAATTACAGCCACGCAACAGGCGACCAGGTGCTCAAGTTCACAGCCAAGACCATTCAGAGCGTTGTCGGCGATTTCGGTTTTGCGGGAAGATACGGCGGCGACGAGTTTATCGCCTGCATACGCAATGCCGAGGTGAATAACCCCTCCATGGCGGCGCAGATGATAATCGACAGGCTTGAAAAGGGCTTTGACACAGACGCGGGCGAACGCCTGACAGTCAGCGTTTCCATTGGTATCGCGGTTATCAAGGATGATTACAACACCCGTGTTGAGTATCTTATCGGCAAGGCGGACGACGCCATGTACTCCGTTAAGAAGAGCGGTAAGAGCAACTACGCGTTCATTCAGTAATGAAAATTTAAGAGGGGAGCATATGCTCCCCTTTTTTGTTTTAACGATAATACCCGCATAGCCTGCGCAGGAAAGGAACACAGTATGGCCAAAATCGACTACAGCTCCATAGACAGGGAATACGGATACAGCGGCAAACTCGGGGCGATTTATAGCGAGAGCAAAACGACTTTTCGCGTTTGGAGCCCCCTTGCGGACGGCGTTTTGCTGAAGCTTTACAGCACCCCGACCGCTTCCGAGCCGTATCTCACGCGGCCGGTGAAGCGGCTCGGAAAGGTGTGGCAGGCGGAGGTGCGCGGCGACCTCCACGGGATATTCTATACCTATGAATTCCGCTGCGGAAAAGCTGCCGCCGAAAGCATTGACATCTATGCGCGCAGCGCCTGTGCCAACGGCGCCCGCGGGATGGTGGTCGACCCGAAACGCACCGACCCTGCAGGATGGGAAAATTTCCGCCCGATAAAACTCGAAAACAACACCGATGCGGTGATATACGAACTCCATGTTCGGGATTTTTCGATGGACCCGAATGCAGATTTTGTTTATCGGGGAAAGTTCGCGGCGTTTTCGGAGCGCGGGGTGAAGAACCGCTTCGGCGGCGCGGCGGGGCTGGATCATATCGCGTCCCTCGGGGTGACGCATATACATCTGCTGCCTGTTTTCGACTTCGAAACTGTTGACGAAACCGACCCGAACGCGGGCTTCAACTGGGGCTATGACCCGCAGAATTACAACATTCCCGAGGGCAGCTACTGTTCCGACCCGAACGACGGCGCGGCGCGCATACGCGAGTTCAAGGAGCTTGTGGCGGCGGTGCACTCGCGGGGGATGGGCGTTGTCATGGACGTGGTGTATAATCACACGTTTTCTGCGGAGGATTCGCCGTTCGCGGCGGCATTTCCCGGGTATTATTACAGGCACAACGACGATGGCAGCCTTTCCAACGGCTCGGGCTGCGGAAACGAGTTTGCCAGCGAGCGCAGGATGGCTTCAAAATTCATCTGCGACAGCCTGTGCTATCTTGCGGAGGAATACCGACTGGACGGTTTCCGCTTTGATTTAATGGGTCTGCTGGATATAAAGACCCTCAACCGCTGCGCGGAAAAGCTGCGCGAAATAAACCCGTCCATATTGCTGTACGGCGAGGGCTGGACGGGGGGAAGCTCGCCGCTGCCGCAGAGCCGCCGCGGCGTAAAAAGAAATGCGCGCCATTTGCCGCGCTATGCGATGTTCTCGGATGATTTCCGCGACGGCGTGAAAGGCTCAGTGTTCAGCGACGAGGGCACGGGCTACATCAACGGAGCCGCCGAATATAATACCGAACTTATGAAATCGGTGATTTCCGCGGGGGTATTCCGCCCCGACGTCAAGCGCCCGAAAAAATAC
>CAVIFG010000086.1:0-4908 GCA_963641955.1 Escherichia coli | reverse complement strand
GACGGACGACCCCGCGCAGGCGGTGAATTATGTCGAAGCGCACGATAATCTGACGCTTCACGACAAGCTGCGGGTGTCGCTGGGCGGCGTTTCGGAGGAGTATGTCGCGCGGCTGGACAGAATGGCGGCGGCGCTGGTGTTTTTGTCGCAGGGGGTGCCCTTTATTCAGGCGGGGCAGGAATTTCTGCGCAGCAAGCCCGCGGCGGACGGCGGCTTTGTGCACGACAGCTATAACTCCCCCGACAGCATAAACTGCCTTAAATGGGACGGCACGTCGATATGCTCGGGCATGGTGGAATATTACCGCGGGCTGATTGCGATAAGAAAGCGCTTTCCCGAGCTGCGGCTGCACAGTGCGGAGGAAATACGCGGTTCGGTTATTTATGAGGAAGTCGGCGGGGCGCTGGCGGCGAGGATAAGCGGCAGGCTTATCCTGCTGATAAATCCGACGGGGGAAGCGGTGACTTATCCCGTAAAAAATGCGTTGGTCTACGTCGACGGCAAAAGGGCTTCCGCAGAGCCGATCTACACCTCCGATGGCGATATAACCGCAGCCCCGCACAGCGTCGTTTTTGCGGAGGAAGTGTAACGGTTCGCACTGCGAGTTGGCATAATTTTACCCTGTTTCGACGGAATATGTCAGTTAAGAATGCCGTTTGAGTTGCGTATTTGCCGTTTGAGTAAAGTTGGTTGAATTTTGGGGCGGAAAGTGGTAAACTCAATATATCGGGATATTTGAACGCTGATATGCAGTTCATGCCTGACCTGCGAAGTCCTTGCGGTATGCTTTGGAATTTTGCAGGACAGCGGCTTTCCCGAGCCGCCCTACACCGACATGATATTTATTCGGTGTTTGGCACTTAATTTTGACTGCCGGAGAGCGAGGCTTTTGCCTCTGATCTCTGTGTATATTCCCTGCAGCATTTAGCCTGTTTTTTTTCTGCCGCCCGAGTGGCGGAATTTTTTTTGCCCGTTTGACAGCCGCCGTGTTTCGTGGTATAATTATCGTATGATTTGAACGCGGCGGCTATTTTATGCAATCATCCCAGAATAACATCGTTGGGCTTGCCGAAAACGATGCCCATGATAAGGAGCAGGTCATGCAGGAAAACAACACTAATCCCCCCCTGCGCGTTGCGCAGATACTCGGAAAGATGAACGGCGCGGGCATCGAGCAGGTGGTTATGAACTACTACGGCGCCATAGACCGCTGTAAAATTCAGTTCGATTTCTTTATTTTCTCAAGCTCGCGGCACATTCCCGCCGAGGAAATAAAATCCATGGGCGGTGGGCTGTATCTTATGTGCGGGCTGAAAATGCCGCTGAGATATCTCCGCACGCTTACGGAGCAGCTTCGTAAGGGAAACTATGACATCGTGCACTGCCACCTCGGGACGCTTTCGTTTATCCCCCTGCTGGCGGCGAAGCGCGCGGGGGTGCGCGTGCGGATACTCCACAACCACAGCACCTCCGGCGGAAAGCGCGAGCTTGTCCGCAATATCGCAAAGGCGATTTTCAAGCCGTTTTCAAAAATGTTCGCAACGGAGCGCCTTGCCTGCTCGGAGTACGCGGCGCGGTGGATGTACGGAAATGTTCCTGTGTGCGGAATAGACGAACCTAAGCCAAAAAATGCCGCAATGGTGCTGCGCAACGCCATCAACATAGAAAAATTCCGCTTCGACGAACAAAAGCGCACCGCCGCGCGTGGAGAGCTTGGCATCGCTTCGGGGACGCTGTTGTTCGGCCATGTGGGCAGATTCTGCCCGCAGAAGAACCATCAATTTCTTATCGACATATTCGCGGAGATCGTGAAGCAGCACCCTAATTCGCGGCTGCTTCTTGTTGGCGAGGGCGCGGATATGGAACTGATACAGGCGCGGGTAATTACTGCGGGGCTTGCAGGAAAGGTTCTGTTTGCGGGTCAGCGCAGTGATGTGGACAGGCTTTACTGCGCGATGGACTGCTTCGTGCTGCCGTCGAATTACGAGGGATTGTGCGTTGTCGGGGTGGAGGCGCAGTGCGCGGGACTTCCGTGTCTTTTTTCCGACAGGATAACCCGCGAGGTGAAGATAACGCCGATGGCGCAGTTTTTGTCGCTGAAAACATCCGCGGCGGACTGGGCGTTCGCAGCAATCAATCTTGCGAAAACAAAGCGCCGCGACACTTCCGAAGAAGCCGCGGCGGCGGGATATGATATCAAAGTTGAGGCGGGGAAGCTGGCGGAGTATTATCTGCGGCTTCATGATAACAAATAAAAGAACGGCGGGGCAAATGCTCCGCCGAAAGTATTTTATTCTGCTTCGCCGACATAGTTGAGTATTTCAAAATCGAGGTTCGAAAATCTGATGACAACGGTATAATCATCCGCGCTTATCAGCGCGCAGGCAATGGCGGCGGGGAATGCTGTAGAATCCATGATGAGCAAGTCGTCGCTGACAACATAGGAGACGGGCATTGTTTCGGTGCTGTCATTCTGGCGCAGTGTGCCCGTGTGGTCGTCGCTGAAAACGAAAGTTTCGCTTTCGGAAGCCCATGTTCCCGCCTTAAATCCGTCAAAATCAGTCACGGGGGCGTAGGTAAGTGTTTCCGAAGTTCCGTCGAGCCATGTTAGTTCAACAGTGTTTTCGTCGATGGTGTTGACAGTGGCGGGGGAATCGTCACTCGCGCTTCCGAGGTGGAACAGCAGACCGCCGTTATCGGGCTCAAACTCGAAGGAAACGCCCATTCCGAATTCGTTGTCAACAACGCTTCCCGAACTTTCGTTGTAGAATGTGTAGGTATTCGTGTCGGACTTCCAGACGCCTGCTCTCAGCCCGCAGAAATCTTTTCCGGTGAGATATCTCAGCGTTTCCGCCGTGCCGTCCTCCCATGTGAGGATAACAGTGTGTTCGTCAACGGCTTCCGCGCCGGTATAGGTGTTGCTGTCCGCGGAGCCAAGGTGGAACACAAGTCCGTTGGAATCGGGCTCATATTCAAATCCAACGCCCGTCTGGGACGCCTTTTCGATCACATTTCCCGAGGTATCATCATAGAATGTGAATATACGGTCGGTGCTCTCCCACACGCCCTTTCCGAAGCAAATGGACGGTTCGGGGATAGTATTCTGCTCGTCGTCGGAGGATTCGTCGTTATACACGGGTTTTGATGTGGAGTTGTCGGGCAGGGTGTCGATGTCCGCGCCCTGTGTGGAGCCGTTGTTGCCCGAGCAGGCGGAGAGAAGGAGCGCCGCAGTAAGTACAAGTGCGAGTGATGATTTCTTCATGATAGGTTCCTTTCGTTTTCCCGCGGGAATTTCGTCTTGACAAATCTGACGGGATATGTTATAATTATAATGTTACGGAGAAGTATCGAAGTGGTCATAACGAGGCGGTCTTGAAAACCGTTTGGGGGCAACCCCACAAGGGTTCGAATCCCATCCTCTCCGCCACTAAAAGGGAAAGCCCCACTGTGGATAACTCCACAGTGGGGCTTTTTTGTTTCTTTTTACGCCTGTAGCAAAGGTCCGTTTTCTATGCTACACTGAAGACGATCAGGCCTGTTCATCAGCTGCTTTCATAGAAGCTGTCAGTTTCTTTGCAACAAAGACCAGTGCAATTGCAGCAGCAGCCAGGATGGCAGAGCCAATGTAACCGGCCACATAAGAACCTGTGCTGTCATAGAAGCTGGCGCTGATCTTAGGGCCAACAAAGGCACCAATGCCGTAACCAATGAAAATCAGGCCATAGTTCCGGTTATAGTATTTAGAGCCAAACACCGCCTTAACAATAGGTGCAAAGACTACCAGCAGACCGCCGAAGGAGAAACCTACCAGGCAGATGCAGACAATGAAATACGGCAGATTGTGCGCCACTGTCAGCATACACATGGACAATCCGTTAATTGCCAGAACAAGTGCCAGGGAATACCAGCCCTTCAACTTGTCATAAATGAAGCCAAATCCAATCCGGCCAAGCATGTTGGCAAGGGTCATGATACTAACGCACATGGCCGCTGTCATGGAGGACTGACCAATCTGATTCTGTGCAATCGGCGAGGTAGCACTGACCATCATGGTACCGGCTGCATTTGCAAAGATAAACATGACTAACATAACCCAGAATACCGGGGTTTTTACCATGGCAGGAATGTTGTAATTCTTGGTATGGAGTTCACTGGCCTGGGTTGCAGTAGGCGTCCAGCCTTCCGGAATCCAGCCTTCCGGACACGGAACAATCATCCATGCCACGGCGCCAACACCAATCAGGAAAATAATGGCCAGAATACGGCAGGCAGATTGTGCACCATAAGTGCTGATCAGCCACTGGGCAACCGGAGACATAATGAATGGTCCGCAGGAAGCGCCGGCCTGTACCAGACCGGAAATAGAACCGCTCTTATCCGGGAACCACTTTAATGCGGTCGGCAGACATGCCGGGTAAATGGTACCCGCACCTGCACCGGCCATGATACCGTAGAACAGGTATAACTGTGGAATGGAAGAGGCAAATCCGGTCAGGAACCAGCCTGCGGAGAAGAAAGCCAATCCCAGGTAAATTGCTACACGAGGCTGCAGTTTTTCTGCCAGGAATCCACCCGCAAAGCCCACAGCACAGTATACAAACATATAGATAGTGTATGCCATACTGAATTCGGAACTGCTCCATCCAAACTGATCCGTAAGCGGAAGAGCAAACAAACTAAAAAATGCGGTAGCAGACGTAAACAGACTCTGAATCCAGACGCCTGCAAATACACGCCAGCGGGTCTTATTTGTAATCTTCATGGTTGGTTTCCTCCTTATTGCTGCAATGTGCCAAGGTCAAGGCCAAGGTCGCGTCCGCTGAATTTACCTGCAGCGCGACTGGTACCCAGCCAGTAAACCATATCTGCAATGTCCTCTACGTCCAGGAATGGAACACTGTCATACAT
>CAVIFG010000085.1:942-8505 GCA_963641955.1 Escherichia coli | reverse complement strand
CACCCCCGCTTCCTTTTGTGTCAAAAGGAAGCGAAAACCAATACGCTACGCGGAATTTTTAAAAGTTTTTCGACAGACAAACTGCCCCGAAAATCGGAGCAGTTCATAAAAGCTATCCTTAAAGCTTTCCAACAAGGCTTATTGCCTCGGAAATAGTCTTTTCGTAGGCTTCCTTGCCGTACTTATCGACCTCCGCCTTGTTCTTTTCGCCGTGGGTAAGGCACCCAGCGCCGCCTATGCAGCCGCCTGTGCACGCCATGCCCTCGATGAAGTTTGCGTCGAGAACGCCCTTGCTCTTCTTGAGCAGCGCAGTGCGGCACTCGTCGATACCGTCGCAGGTGACAGCTTTCAGCTTGAAGTCGATACCCTGCTCATTCAGCGCCTCCTGCACAGCGTCCGCAAGTCCGCCGCTGCGCGCGAAGATACGTCCGAAGTAGCTTGCGTTGTCGAGTATATCCTCGTCCAGCGTGCGGATATCAATATCCTTGCTGTCGAACAGCGCCTGAAGCTCCTCAAAGGTGATAACGCTGTCAACGTACTCATGAACGCCCTCTTTCTGGAATTCCATCTTCTTCGCGGTGCAGGGGCCGATGAATATTACCTTGGAATCGGGGTCGGAGGACTTTATGTACTTTGCGATCTCCGCCATCGGGGAAAGGTTGTGCGAAATATGCGGAACGATGTCGGGATAATTCTTCTTGATATAATCAACGAACGCAGGGCAGCAGCTGCTTGTGAGATAATCGCCGCATTCCGCCAGCTCCTTGCTCTCCGCAAAGGAAACCATATCCGCGCCCAGCGCAGCTTCAACAACGGTGTGGAAGCCGAGCTTCTTTATTCCCGAGATGACCTGCCCCAGCTTCGCATAAGCAAACTGGCTTCCCACCGCGGGAGCGACCACTGCGTAAACCTTGTACTTGCTGTTGTTCTCGCTCTTCTGTATCATGTCGATAACGTTGATGATAAAGGACTTATCCGTTATCGCGCCGAATGGGCACTGATATACACAGGCGCCGCAGGAAATACACTTATCGTTGTCTATCTTCGCCGCCTTGTCCTCGTTCATGGATATCGCCTTCACCTTGCAGGCGCTCACACAGGGGCGCTTGAAGTTCATGATGGCGGTGTAGGGACAGACCTTTGCGCACATTCCGCACTCAACGCACTTGCTCTTATCGATGTGCGCTTTCTGGTCGCGGTCAGAGGAGATCGCGCCGCGCTTGCAGGCGTCCTCGCAGCGGTGCGCAAGACATCCGCGACAGGCGTTTGTGACTTCATATCCGCCCATGGGACATTCGTCGCAGGCGGTTTCGATTACCTCGATAACGTTGGGATTTGCCTTATTGCCGCCCATGGCTATCTTAACTCTTTCGCCGAGGATAGCGCGCTCCTTATAAACGCAGCAGCGCATTGTCGGCACCTTTCCGGGGACGATTATCTTCGGGATATCCAGCACGTTTTCAAGCAGGGTGCCGTTCCACGCCTGCCGTGCTACCTCGCGCAGCACCTTGTATTTCAGATACTGCACCTTTGTATCAAATTTATATATCTTGTTCTGCATATTGTTTCCTTTCGCTCAGAAATAGCTTACCTTTATCTTCTTGCCCATCTTTTTCAGGCTCTCGGACAGCTCGTTCACAAGCTGCATTTTTATGTTGAAATTGATAGGCAGGTCAGGGTTCTGATGTGCGGGGTTTATCGCCCTGCCGACATAGAAGTTGATGTCCGTCGCTTCTTCAAACAGCATACGCGAGATGAGCGCCGCGCCGTCCTGCTTGTAGCTCCACTGCTTGTAGCTTTCGTTGCTTGCGAGGTAGTCCTTGGCGTATTCGTTGACGCGGTTTATGGTGATAACGCCCTCCGTTACAAGGTCTATGCCCTCTATCGAAGCTGTGGGCGGTATCTCGTTGTCGAAATAATTAAGGCACGGGATTATCGGCTTTTTGAGATAATCCGCAACGATGGTGGAGGTCGTTCCTCCGCAGACGATGCGCTTGCCCTCCTTGGAAAGGAACAGCGACACCATCTTTTCGCAGTCGTTTCTGTCCGACGGC
This sequence comes from Escherichia coli, assembly GCA_963641955.1. Classification (GTDB taxonomy): domain Bacteria; phylum Bacillota; class Clostridia; order Oscillospirales; family Ruminococcaceae; genus CAG-115. The sequence goes on along the minus strand of CAVIFG010000085.1, from coordinate 6,451 downwards.
GGACCTATCATGAGATTTACCGGCTGGCGGCGGCGTATCCTCACCGTGCAGGCGGTGGTGTCATCGCCGGGCTTTCCGCCGTAAAGTTTTAAACACTGGTCGGTCAGCACCGTGGAAAGCGTCTTGGCGGTAAATCCCACCTCGGTGAGCGTTTCCATGAACTCCGCGATATCCTTGCGCTCCCACCCGAAATTCAGCGTCATGCCAACGCCCGCGTGAATGCACCCGTCGCTCATTGCAATGAAAATATCATTCTCCTGAAGCTTTATCCGCGATTTATGTATTATCTTGCCATCGATGTTCATGTTTGTCATGGGAATATCCATGTACTTTCCGTCGCGGTACATGATAACATCGGGGTTGTCGTAACAGATTATCTCCGCCTCTTCGTTGTGGATAAGGCGGATTATCGTAAAGGTGGAATATGCGACCTGCCGCACCTTGCATATAGGAAGCGTCGCCGCGATGGTGCGGACGCATTCCTCAAGGGCGATGCCCTCGGATGTCATGGTTGCGATTATCTTAGAGGTCAGCGTTGAAAGTATGCTCGCCTTAACGCCGCTTCCAAGTCCGTCCGCAAGGACGATTACCGAGGAATTCTCCCCCATATCAATGATGTCGATATGGTCGCCGCAGAGCTGCTCGCCGTATTTTGTAAGGCTTTTCCACCCGATATCGGCGCAGAGATTATTCATCGGCGATTGACTCCTTCAGCTTCATAAGCGCCACCTTTGTTTCTGCGGCGGTTTCGCCGAGAAGCGACGCGATCTCCTGTACTATCCTCATCTGGTTTTCAACGACCTTATCGGCGATGTCAGCGGTGGTGCGGCTCATGTTCTCCTTGCGCTCGCGTGCCTTTTCCTCGGCGGTGACGTCGCGCATAAGGCAGATAAGAATGCGGTACTCCGCGTCGTATATGACCGTCTGCTCGACATACCTGTCGTATTCCGCGAGATATACCCTTTCGTCGCGGACGGTGCGTATGCTGTTCATTACCTCGATGAATACCGCGGGGTCGAGTATCCTAATAACCTGCTCGCCCATTACATCCGAAGCGTGCGCGATATTCATGAGATGGAGCGCCGCCTTGTTTATCTGCTGCACTTCGAGGTTCTCGTTCAGCACGATTATCGCATTCGGGGTGTTGTTGATGATATTGTCCGAGAAACTCTCCGCCTTGTCCTTGAGGAACGGCAGGCACATCGAAATATCCGCCTTGCCGTTATAAATCGCAATGGCTTTCTCGCGGCAGGTGTTGTAGCCGCAGCTTCCACAGTTGAGTTCCTGCTCCTTGCGCACCTTGCCCATGCGGCGGAGGATAGCGTTGATCTCCGTTTCCGTGGGCGCCGTGGAGTGCGTCCCGAGGAAATCCATGTGCTTGTGCAGCTCGCCTTTGTCGGGCTGAGGGACTTCGAAATCCTCCGCGCCCGCGTACTTCTTTATCGCGATGGCGTTTCTCACGGGGGAATTGCGGTATTTTTCCATAACGGGACCGCCGGCGCAGCTTCCCGCACAGGCTGACATTTCCACAAACACGTTATGCATATTTCCCGCGAGGATATCCTCCAGCGCCGCCTTGCAGTTTTCCACTCCATCGAAGGCTATGTAGGTGTAATTCGGGTCGCGCTCCGCCATGGTGCGGAGAACTCCGCCCGTGGTCGGGAACAGACGTGCGCGGCTTTTCTGATTGCTGTCGATGCTCTTTTCAAGGGTTATTCCCGCTTCGTTGAGCCAGTTTGTAAGCTCCTCAAAAGTCATAACGGCGTCGGTAAAATCTTTATAGCGCGCCGCCTCTTCCTTCTTCGCAACGCAGGGGCCGATGAACACCGTTTTTGCGCCGGGGTGACGCTTCTTTATGTCGCGGCAGTGCGCCTGCATCGGCGAAAGCACATCCGCGAGAAACGGCAGAGCCTCGGGATAGTATTTCTGTATCAGCAGGTTGATGGAGTTGCAGCAGGAGGATATGATAACATCCCGCTTGTCCTCCCGTATCATGCGCTCGTATTCCGTCTTTACGATGGTCGCGCCGAGGGCGGTTTCCTCCGCCCCCGCAAATCCGAGCGCTATCAGCGCCTTTTCCAGCGACTCTATCCCGACGCCCTCGTAGTTTGCAACAAACGACGGCGCAACGCTGACATAAACCGGCGCGTCGCCCTTGAGCATATATTTTACCTGCTCGGTGCTGTCGGCTATTTCCTTTGCATTCTGGGGACAGACTACGAAGCACTGGCCGCAGAGAATGCACTCGTCCCCGACGATGTTAGCCTGATTTCCCGAGAAACGGATGGATTTCACGGGGCAGTGCCTGATGCACTTATAACAGTTTTTGCAATTCGATTTTCTGAGCTTTAAAAACTCCGTCATACCCAAACTCCTTAGCATTCTTCAAAAACATAACAAAAGCGGCGGCGCAGAAGCGCTGCCGCCGCGCCGAATTTTATCACGTCCGCACTGCGGAGCGATCACGCCTTATTAAGAATTTCGTTTTTAAAGAAGTCCTCAACAGTGTCGGGAGAAACGGAAAAATTATTGCCGTCAACAGTGACGCATACGCCGTGCTGACAGTTGCCCATGCAGAATGTCCCGCTGAGCTCAACCTTATCCTTAAGGTTATTTTCCGCGATAAGACTCTGAAGCCCCTCTACGACCTGCCTTGAGCCTTTGAGATGACATGAGCTTCCGATACAAACAGTAACTTTCATCATATTATCCTCCATATGTGTAAAAAGGCGGGCAGTCACGATCGGCCGCCCGCCGCTGGTTTACAAATTACTCATACTCGACAACATTGACCCACGAAAGCAGGAACTCGCGCTCTTCTTTCCTGCCCTTTACGGACTGGGAAGCCGCAACGATGGGCAGCCATTTCTGAATGTACTGCTTTGCGGTGTCGCTCTTCTTGCTGAACAGGTCAAGGTACTTTTCAGCGCCGTCGATATCACCGTTGAGCCAGAACAGAAGGTATGTTCTCGCAACATCCGCGGACGCGTTGCCCTGCGTTGCGTGCGACCAGTCGAGGATATAAGGAGTGCCGTCCTCGGTGATGATTATGTTGGAGGGGTTGAAATCACCGTGGCACACCTTGTTGTGCTTCGGCATACTCTCTAAGCGGGTGTGCAGCTCGTAGCGCGTTGTGGCGTCGAGATCCGCCTCGGATATCTTGCGGTTCATCTTATCCTTAAGCTTGTTGAGCAGCGGGCACTTTGCATTGTGGACCTGCATCTGCAGATCAACAAACATTTCAAGATATTCATCCTTTTTATCGGGATTTTCCTGCATGAGCTGTGCCAGCGTCTTGCCCGGGATATACTCAGACACGATCGCCCACTTGCCGTCGATGGTCTTTACCTCGATGACCTTGGGGACGTTTATTCCGATGTTTTCAACACGAGCCTGATTGAGCGCCTCGTTGAGAACGTCGGGCTTTGCGTAATCTGCGTCGAACACCTTGACGACGGTATCGCCTTCGCGATAAATGGTCTTGCCGGTTCTGACTGCAATAATTCTATCGGACATAGCTTTTTCCTCCTGAGAGTATATTTTCACCGACGACGGTTATCTCATAATTTAGCAAACAGCGGACTAAAAATAAATTCAGTCCGCCGTTCAGATAAAATGACTATACTAACCGAAATCGGTTGGTAAACTTAAATTAAACCAGCTTTGTGGTCTTGCCGTAGTAAGCGTTCAGATACATCTGCTTGATCTCAGCAAACAGCGGGAATCTGGGGTTAGCGCCTGTGCACTGGTCATCGAATGCCTGCTCAACCATTGCGTCGAGTCTGTTGAGGAAGTCCTTCTCGTCTACGCCGTAATCTCTGATGGTCTTCTTTACGCCGATTCTGTCCTTCAAATCGTCGATCTTGGTGATGAGAGCCTCAACCTTTTCTGCGTCAGTCTTACCCTTGCAGCCGAGGAAGGAAGCAACCTCTGCGTAGCGAGCCATGGTGTGGGGGTGAGTGTACTGAGAGAATGTGCCCATCTTAGCGGGAGCTTCTGCGGAGTTGAAGCGGATAACCTCGTCGATCAGCAGCGCGTTTGCGATACCGTGGGGCAGGTGGTGGAACGCACCCAGCTTATGAGCCATGGAGTGGCAAACGCCGAGGAATGCATTCGCAAATGCCATACCAGCCATTGTAGCTGCATTAGCCATGTTCTCACGAGCAACCGGATCATATACGCCGGAGATAGCGGAATCATAAGCAGCGGGCAGGTTGTCGAAAATCAGCTGGAGGGACTTCAGTGCAAGACCGTCGGTGTAAGGAGTAGCCATAACGGAAGCATAAGCCTCGAGGCAGTGTGTAACTGCGTCGATACCGGAAGCGGAAGTCAGACCTCTCGGGCCGGTCTTCATCATGTCGCCATCAACGATAGCCATCTTAGGCATCAGCTGATAGTCAGCCAGCGGGTACTTAACGCCGGTGTTCTGGTCGGTGATTACCGCGAAAGGAGTAACCTCGGAACCTGTACCTGCGGAAGTAGGAACTGCGATGAAGTAAGCCTTCTCGCCCATGTTCGGGAATGTGTAAACTCTCTTACGGATATCGATGAAGCGCATTGCCATATCCATAAAGTCTGCATCGGGGTGCTCGTAGAGAACCCACATGATCTTGCCGGCATCCATTGCGGAACCGCCGCCGACAGCGATGATGCAGTCAGGCTCAAACTTTCTCATAGCCTCAGCGCCCTTCTGAGCGGAAGCGAGGGAAGGATCAGGCTCAACGTCTGCGAATGTGGTATGAACGATACCCATTTCATCAAGTCTGTCAGTAATAGCCTTTGTGAAGCCACTCTTGAACAGGAAGGAGTCAGTTACGATGAATACTCTCTTCTTGCCCATAACATCCTTGAGCTCCTTGAGAGCAACAGGAAGGCAGCCCTTCTTGATATAAACCTTCTCAGGTGCGCGGAACCACAGCATATTCTCTCTCCTCTCGGCAACGGTCTTGATATTCAGCAGGTGCTTAACTCCGATATTCTCGGAAACGGAGTTGCCACCCCAAGAACCGCAGCCCAGTGTAAGGGAGGGAGCGAACTTGAAGTTGTAGAGGTCACCGATACCGCCGAGGGAAGAAGGAGTGTTGACGATAAGACGGCAAGCCTTCATTCTCTCTGCCCACTTGTCGAGCTTCTCTCTTTCGGTGTTGTTGTTGATCCACAGAACGGAAGTATGACCAAGACCGCCGTTGTTCTTCAGCAGTGTGTCAGCCATATCGAGTGCCTGATCGAAGTTATCGGACTTGTACATACCGAGGATGGTGGTGAGCTTCTCGTGACCGAAAGCTTCCTCGGGCTCGAGGGAAGTAGCCTCGCCGATGATAACCTTAACGGACTCGGGGATCTCGAAGCCTGCCATCTTTGCGATCTGATAAGGACGCTGACCAACGATCTTAGCGTTAAGAGCGCCGTTGATGAGCATAACCTTTCTGATCATGTCAGCCTGCTTCTTATCGAGGAACATGCATCCTCTCTTCTCGAATTCCTTCTTAACATCGTTGTAGATGTTCTT
>CAVIFG010000085.1:0-846 GCA_963641955.1 Escherichia coli | reverse complement strand
GTCTTGGAGTGGATGATGGAGTTAACTGCATTTACGATATCAGCGGAAGAATCGATGATAGCGGAAGCATTACCAGCACCAACGCCGATAGCGGGTGTGCCGGAGGAGTAAGCAGCCTTAACCATGCCGGGGCCGCCTGTTGCGAGGATTATATCAACTTCCTTCATCAGAAGGTTGGTAAGGTCGAGGGAGGGAACGTCTACCCAGGAAATGATACCATCGGGAGCGCCTGCCTTAACAGCAGCCTCGTAAACGATCTTTGCAGCCTCAACGGTGCACTTCTTTGCACGGGGGTGGGGGCTGATGATGATACCGTTTCTGGTCTTGAGAGAGATGAGGGTCTTGAAGATTGCAGTGGAAGTAGGGTTGGTTGTAGGAATAACCGCGCCGACTACGCCGATAGGCTCTGCGATCTTTTCGATACCGTAAGCTTCATCGCGCTCGATAACGCCGCAGGTCTTTGTGTGCTTGTATGCATTGTAGATGTGCTCAGCAGCATAGTTGTTCTTGATAACCTTATCCTCTACTATGCCGTAGCCTGTTTCCTCAACAGCCATCTTAGCAAGCGGGATTCTTTCCTTGTTTGCTGCGGAAGCTGCTGCGAAGAATATCTTGTCTACCTGCTCCTGTGTGTAGGTAGAGAAAATCTCCTGTGCTTCTCTGACTTTCTTGAGAGCCGCTTCAAAGGTCTCTACGCTGTCAACGATTTCGTGAAATGCCATAGTCATCTTCTCCTTAAAATTTATATTCGGGAACTTTCTTTTTGTTCCTTTATAACCTTGGGGATACTGCGGAAAAAGGGCATGATTTGTCGAACCTTTTCCGCCCTTGTTAATACTTTAACAC
>CAVIFG010000084.1:6353-8555 GCA_963641955.1 Escherichia coli | reverse complement strand
CGAAAAAAATAAATAAATTATCGAAAAACGATAAAAAACTATTGACAAATAGAAAAATATATGCTATCATATCATCAAGAAAAAAATATGCGGAGGTAATTATGTGGAATAAAGACAAGTCCGTTTTCCTATCCATGGTCATTGTCCGCGCAATGTATGGTATCGTTGCGCTATGCTGTGTGGCGGCGCCGTTTCTGGTGCGGTATTATGACAACAAAATAATCGTATCCAACGGAATGCCCTCGGTGTTCATCCCCCTGCTGGTAACGCTCTACTGCGCCGCCGTCCCCGCCGTGACTGCGCTGGTGAGCCTTGACCGCCTGCTCCGCAACATCCGCCGCGGCGAACCGTTCACAATGCAGAACGTCAAGTACCTGCGCGTCCTCTCCTACTGCTGCTTCGCGGCAGCGGTAATATTCATCTACTTCGCGTGCCTGCGGCCGTTCGCGTTCCTTATCGTTGTCGCCGCGGGATTTTTCGGGCTTATCCTCCGAGTGGTAAAGAACTGCTTTGAACAAGCGGCGGCTCTGCGCGAAGAAAACGATCTTACGATATGATACGGGGGAACGATATGCCTATAATTGTAAATCTTGATGTTATGATGGCAAAGCGGAAAATATCCTCCAACGAGCTTGCCGAAAAAATCGAAATAACCCCCGCCAACCTCTCCGTGCTCAAAACAGGCAAGGCAAAGGCGGTGCGATTCTCCACCCTCGAAAAGCTCTGCGAAGTGCTCGACTGCCAGCCCGGGGATATCCTCGAATTCCGCCCCGAAGAAAAATAAACCCACCCGAATATGCGGCATACATCGCGCCGCATTATACCCTCGCGCTTACATTTATATTCATTTATGTTTCAGAAAGGAAATCACCATGAACGAACAGAACACCCCTTTCCCGCAGGAAAACGCGGATATGCAGTGCTATTTGCCCGTTACTCCCATAAAAAAAGCCCCCGCTTTCACGCTTTTTGAAGCCGTGGGCGGATGGCTCTGCCTTGTTTTCGGTTTTATCTTCACGCACTTTGTCTGCGGGTACGCCTGCGGTATCTGGGGCGGGATCTTCTGGGCGGCGGCAGGCGCGGCGGGGGCAATATACACCCGCGCAAAACACCTCAAAACCTCCGCCGCACAGCGCGTTGTGTTCATCATCGCCGAGGCATTCTGCCTTGTGCCCGTGCTGTATTCTAACCTTTTTATAAACTTCCTCGCGGCGGCGTTTTCGTTCGTACTGCTGTTCTATCTCGCCGTTTCGGTAAGCGGCGCGGAGCTGTTCGGAAAGCATTTCGTGATGAACGCCCTTAAAGCGATTTTCGTTCGGCCGTTTGTAAGCTTCTCCGCCGCTCCCCGCGCGGCATTCAGCCTGTTCAAGGGAGGAAAACGCGCGAAAAATCTGCTGTTCGTCCTGCTGGGACTGTGCGCCGCCCTGCCCGTTACAATTATAGTTGTTAATCTTCTTATGATATCCGACGAGATGTTCAGCGGCATGATGAAGGGCTTCGCGGGTATCCTCCCCACGTTTTCGGGGTCGCTTATCGCGGAGATAATTTTCGCGATACCCGTGGGCTTTATCCTCTTCGGCGCAATGTTCTCCATGAACAAGCCCGCCGCCGAATACCGCGAGTCCGCCCCGGATTACCGCGTTGTTCCCCCCGCGCTGTCCTATGCCGCAGTCACGCCGCTGTGCATTTTCTACCTGCTGTATTTCTTCAGCCAGTTCGGGTATTTCACCTCGGCTTTCGCGGGTTATCTCCCCGAGGGCTTCAGCATCGCGGAATATGCCCGCAGGGGATTTTTCGAGCTCTGCGCCGTGGCTGTGATTAATCTTTTCGTCATCATGATGATACAGGCGTTCACCCGCCGCGGCGAAAACGACAAACGCCCCGCCGCCCTGCGCGTCTATACCGTCGTTCTGTCGGGATTTTCACTGCTGTTCATCGCCTGCAGTATCAGCAAGATGATAATGTACATCTCCCGCCTCGGCATGACAAAGGTGCGAATTTATACGACTTGGTTCATGGTCGTACTTGCGGCGGCGTTCGTGCTGGTTATTGTGTGGCAGTTCCGGGAGATGAAATTCTGGCGCGCGATGTTTGTTGCGTTCACCGTGCTGTTTGCGGTGCTCTGCTTTGGTAACGTGGATGGAATGATCGCCCGCTACAATATCTCCGCCTACGAAAACGGCACGCTGAACAGCCTTGATG
>CAVIFG010000084.1:3905-6343 GCA_963641955.1 Escherichia coli | reverse complement strand
TGCTAAGGTACGACATAGGTATCCCCGCCGTTGCCCCCGCCGTAGAGCACTTAGCACACGGCGAAAGCGACGATTCAACGCTTATAAGCCTTAATGGTTTCCTGAACCAATCCACCGAAAACCTCGCGGACGCTTCCCCCGAATATTTCAGCATTCAGCGTGCGCTGGCGCAGAGCGCACTCAAAAACGCAGGATTTACCGCAATGAAAGAAACGCGCTGACCGCCAGCAAAGCCGCGATTACAATATTGAACACAGTAAACGCCCCGAATAAAACAGGTATCGCCGCCGAGCACAGCGCCCCCACAGCCGCGCATATCACCGCCCCGCGGGACAGCCGCCGCTTGTCTTTCAGAAACAGCCTTATCACCGAAAGGATCATAACCGCCGCCGTGCAACCTGCTGTAATTATCGGAAGCAGGTTTCCGTAGCCTATCTGTAACAGGGAAAAATAGGAGGTGTATTCGGTGTAGGTCTTGTCGGGGCCCGCCGCAAACCTCATCGCCGCCGAAAACGGAAGCAGCTCGCACACCAGCGCCGCGGCGCAAAGCACAATTGAAACCGCCGCGGCGACGGCGCTTGTTATACGCAGGAACATCCGCTTCGCCGCATAAAACGCCCTGTCCCATCGCAGGAATATCCCGATAAGAATTATCGCCGCCCCGAATATCACCCACGGAAGCCCTTTCCCAACAAGATACAGCGGCAGCACCATGCACACCGCCCCCGCAATAAAAAGGAACACCGAAATATACTCCCGTGCAGTTTTTCCCGCGCTTTCCAAAGCCGCCGTGACCGCCTTGTCTACGTCCGCCTGCATAAGCGCCGCTTCGGAGCGCTCGCCGTTTACAAGTTCCGTTATAGTCGTGCCGAGCACATCTGCCAGCGGCGCAAGCACGGACACATCGGGGAAGCCGCGCCCTGTTTCCCACTTGCTGACGGCCTTGTCGGTGACGCCTATCTTCTCGGCAAGCTGCCCTTGGGTAAGCCCGCGCGCCTTGCGAAGTTCGGATATGAATTTTCCGCATTTTGCGTTGTCCATCATGATCCCTCCTTTTTATTTATTGTGACATATTCGGGGTGAAAAGTCAACCTACTGTTCGTAGACCCGCACAATAATATTGAAAGCCGCAGAAAGCCTGCGGCTTTTTTGTGAAAACACTTAGTCTTTAAGGCTCCCATACATGCGGTCGAGGGGTGATCTCCCCATAGGGGAGGTGTTGCGAAGCGACAGAGGGGGTTGACCGACAGACCGCACCCCTCGCAGGTCGATCAGACACGCGCTTCGCGCTTAGTCTTTGCGGCGCCCTCGTCGCCGTCCGCAGACGGCGAAACTCCCCACGCACGGAAAACTTCGCGCAGTAAAAGCCAAAAGCAGAAACGTTAATCCGACTTAAAAAAGCGCTAAAGGGGGTCAAAGGGGGGAAAACAAGAGTTTTCCCCCCTAGCAACATATTAAACCCAAAAGTTCCTATCCTCCCAAACAGCCCGGTGGGCTGTTTGGGAAAGAGCACGGTCAACTGTTTAGGAAAGAACGACGTCTAACATAAGTACCAAAACACACGACCGCATTTCTACACTCGCATTAAGACGCTCTCCCACCTAAATCAAAGCTCAAAATTCCCCTTGGCAAAATCAAACGTTCTGAAATAGTCCTCGGGGGTCTCCGCGCGGCGTATCATCTTAACGCTGCCGTCCTCGCGGAGGAGAAGCTCCGCACTGCGCAGCTTTCCGTTGTAGTTATATCCCATGGAAAATCCGTGCGCGCCCGCGTCGTGGATAAACAGGTAGTCACCCATGTCTATCTTCGGGAGCTGTCTGTCCTTTGCGAACTTGTCGCAGTTTTCGCACAGACCGCCGACAACATCGTAAACATGGTCGCAGGCCTCGTTTTCCTTGCCGAGCACGGTTATGTGGTGATATGCGCCGTAAATCGCGGGACGCATGAGGTTCGCCGCGCAGGCGTCAACGCCGATGTACTCCTTGTAGATGTGCTTCTCGCGGATGGCGGTGGTAACAAGTCCGCCGTAGGGCGCGAGCATAAATCTGCCGCTCTCGGTGAAGATGGCAACATCGCCCATTCCCGCGGGAACAAGCACTTCCTCGTACGCCTGCTTTACCTTTCTGCCTATCTCAAGGATATCGTTCTGCTTGTCCGCGGGGGTGTAGTCAATGCCGACGCCGCCGCTGAGGTTGATGAAGCTGAGCTGCACGCCCGTCTTTTCCTTTATCTCTACCGCAGTCGTGAACATTATGCGCGCGAGAGTGGGATAGTAGTCGTTCGTTACCGTGTTGGATGCGAGGAACGCGTGCATACCGAACTTCTTCGCGCCCTTTTCCTTGAGTATCTTGTAACCCTCGATTATCTGGTCGTGCGTGAAGCCGTACTTCGCGTCGCGGGGGGTGTCCATTACGTTCTTGCTTCCGTCGGTCTTGAAC
>CAVIFG010000084.1:1259-3895 GCA_963641955.1 Escherichia coli | reverse complement strand
CTTGAACTCTCCGCCGGGATTGTAGCGGCAGCAGATGGTTTCGGGAATGCCCGTCAGCTTGTCGAGAATGTCTATGTGGGTGAAATCATCAAGGTTGATTATCGCGCCCAGTTCATACGCTTTCTTGAAATCAAGGTCGGGGGTTTCGTTGGAGGAGAACATGATGTCGTGCTGCTTTGCGCCGACCTGGTCGGACAGCAGAAGCTCCGTGTAGCTGGAGCAGTCAAAGCCGCAGCCCTCTTCCTGCAGGATCTTCATGATAAAGGGGTTCGGGGTGGCCTTTACCGCGAAATACTCGCGGAAGCCCTTGTTCCACGAAAACGCTTCCTTAAAGCGGCGCGCGTTCTCGCGGATGCCCTTTTCGTCGTAGATGTGGAACGGGGTGGGGTATGTCTTTGTAATTTCTGCCACCTGCTCCTTGGTTACAAACGGTTTTTTCATATTTTTTGTATCCTTTCTTTTCAGTCGGCGAAAAGCTCCGCCGCCTGCAATAAATTTTCAACGGTATAGTCGGGGCGCAGCGATTCGTCCGTTACGGCATTCATCCCGCCGAATTCGCGCTTCACCCATATCGTTCCCATGCCCAGCGCCTTTGCCGGGGCGATGTCGTTGACCAACTCGTTCCCCACCATAATGCAGTTCTGCGGCTCGGCCTTTGCCTTGAACAACGCCTCGACAAACATCAGCCGCTCGGGCTTTCTGAAACTCAGTTCCTCCGAAATTATAATGAGGTCGAAATATTTAAGTATGCCCTGCCTGCCAAGCCGCTCCCTCGCGTCATAGGGCTGGTTGTCGATTATGCCCAGCCTGCATTTCCCGCAGAGGAAATTCAGCAGCTCGTCGGCGCCCTCGTTCAGGCGCTCCCCCGTGCTGTCCCACGGCTCGCGGCGGGATAAGCGCAGCTTTTTCATCGCCGCGGCGTACTCCGGCAGGTTCTGCGATGCGGCACGCTCCATTTCTTCGCGAAGCCTTTCCACAGGGATATCGTTCTCCTCGGCAGTGCGGGTTATCAGGCTGTCCCATGCGGCGGTTTCGTCGAAAAGCGTTCCGCCCATGTCAAAAAAGACCCATTCCGGCGTTTTCATGCTCATCCGAACAGCGGCAGCGAAAGGATGAACAGCGCCGCCATCAGCACTGCCCTGCCAATAATGCACCCGCGGCGCACCGCGCGGAACGCCTTTTCGGAAACATTTTCGGGCTTGCTGAATATGTTTGTGTGCTGCGGATAGACCGAGCACAGAGAGAATATCCCGTAAATTATCAGCATAACGACAAGGAAAATTATATTTTCTCCGCCCGTCAGCCCCGCCGCCATCATAACGACCTCCGCCGCGCAGAGCAGCGCCGCAGATATCCCGCAGGATATCTCCGCAGCCTTTTCGCCGCTTGTGTAGGAAAGCTTGTCAGGTATTGTCATGCCGATACTCCTTTCAGACGTTCATGTACTTGTTCAGGAACTCCACGGAAAGCTTTATCCAGCGGCGGCAGTTGTCGCGGAAGAACTCCTCGTTCCATCCCGTCATCTTGTCGCAGGTGGCAAGTCCGTGCGGGCCCTCGTCAAACAGGTGAAGCTCCACGGGTATCTTGTTGGATATGCACGCCTTCGCCATAACAAGGGAGTTATGCGCGGAAACGCAGTCGTCGTTCGCGGTGTGCCACAGGAAAATGGGGGGCGTTTTGGGAGTAACGCGGTTCTCAAGGGACAGGCGCGAAAGGTCGCTCCTGCTTGCGTCGTCACCCAACAGCACCTTGAAGCTGCCCTCGTGCGGGGCGGTAACGCCACTGATAACGGGGTAGCACAGCACCGCGGCATTCGGGCGGAGCTCCTCCGCCTCGCAGCCGATGGTCTTTACCACCGAAACATCGCTCCACATCGTCGCAAGGCAGCCCGCAAGGTGTCCGCCCGCGGAACAGCCGAGCACGGCTATCTTCTGGGGATCTATCTTAAATTCCTCCGCGCGCATACGGATCTTATAGAATGTGTATGCCGCGTCGATAAGCGAAGCAGGGAACTTCGCGTTGCAGGTGTATGTCACAACGAACGCCGCGTAGCCCTCCGCAAGGTACTGAAGCGCGATGGGTTCGCCCTCGCGGTCGGAGCAGAACTCGTATCCTCCGCCGGGGAAAATGACCACCGACGGGCGCTTTTCGCAGAACGGAAGCCCCGCGATGCTGTCGGGGAGATAAGCCTTTACGAATGCGGTTTTTTCCTGATTTATAAAAAATGTCTTTATAGTCATTTATCTGTTCCTCCCGATCGAAAGTGTATGATATATTTCAGCGATACTCACGCCGCACAGGCACGGTACGCCCATTATTGTATATACATATATTGTAGCATTTTTTGCGGAATAAATCAAGGGCAGTACCGAATAATTATCATGCCCGGGCGGCATTGCCGCCTTTTTCGTCAGATTGCACAAAACCCTCCCCGCAAACGGGAATATCCCGAACATTGTGCGCATATCATTCCCCTAGGGAGGAAGAACACATGGGAAAACTAAAGTCATTTATCATCGCGGCGGCGGCGCTTTCCTGCCCGTTTCTTGCGTGCAGCGGGGCGGCGGGACAAGCAATGCAGACCGCCGCATATTTTGCCGCGGGGATAACCCCTGAAAACACGCGGGAGCCTGCCC
>CAVIFG010000084.1:0-1155 GCA_963641955.1 Escherichia coli | reverse complement strand
ACGCCGTATCCGAGGAAAGCTCCGCCCCGACATACGAGCATATCCCCGCGGAAACGAGCGCTCCTGCCGAAACCGAAGAAACATCCGAAACCGCCGAAACTGCCGAAACCTCCGAAACTGCCGAAACCTCCGAGCCGCCCGCCGAGGACGTCCGCCCGATAATGCAGAACATCACCGATTACACCGAACCCTCCGCCGACTATACCGCGCACAGCGGCGCGGTCGTCCGCGAGCATTACGGAAACTCCCTTGCGGAGGATCATATCACGCTGAAAAGCGGCGCGCAGGTGCGCAACTGCACCTCCCTGCCGAACGAAACGCTGTCCGCCGCCGCGGAGGAACTGCCGCCGCTTGATATCAACATCGCCGAACCGACGGTGCTTATCGTACATACCCACACGACGGAATGCTTCCAGCCCTCCGCCGAGGACTGGTACGACGCGGCGCGCCCCACCCGCACCCGCGACAATACGCAGAACATGGTCGCGGTGGGAAATGCCCTCGCAGACGCCCTCGCGGAAAACGGCGTAATCGCCGTTCATGACTGCACCGTGCACGACTACCCCGCCTACTCCGGCGCCTACGACCGCAGCGAGGATACCATCCGCGCTGCGCTGGAGAAGTATCCCTCCATAAAAATAGTCATCGACCTCCACCGCGACGCCATCGAAAACCCCGACGGCACCCGCATAGCCCCTGTCACGGAAATAAACGGCAGGAACGCCGCGCAGTTCATGATAATCGCGGGCTGCGACGACGGGCGGTTCAATATGCCGAACTACATAGAAAACTTCAGCCTTGCCTGCCTGATACAGAACACCGCCGAGGATATGTACGCGGGACTTGCCCGCCCCGTGCTGTTCGACTACCGCAACTACAACCAGCACATAACCAACGGCTCCCTGCTTATCGAGGTCGGCAGTCACGGAAACTCGCTGGACGAAGCGGTTTACACCGGGGAGCTTCTCGGGAATGTGCTTGCGGAAACGGTGAAAAAGCTATGTTCATAACGCCGCGGCATTTTGTGAGGGTAATATCCACAATTTCTTTATTTTGTTTTTGGTAGATTTTTTTGTCATTTATCCGTTGACAATTTGCAAATGCTGTTATATAATGTAATTAACCTTACAGAAACGTTTCATCGCGATACGACAG
>CAVIFG010000083.1:2040-8565 GCA_963641955.1 Escherichia coli | reverse complement strand
AGATATCATTATCCAATATATTATAACATATAAAGCATGAAAAAGCAATACATAGCAAGCTGTTTTCCACGGTAATTTCATGAGTTAATATATTATGAATATTTACGTTCATTAGAGATTTTGATGTGAGAAATGCAATATTAAAAATGAAATTACACACCAAAAAACTGCTTTTTTATCAAAATCTGTAGAATATTCATAATGTATAAACACGTTATTTACTCATGAAACAACCGTGAGCTGTTTTCATACTTTGACTCCACCAGAATCAAAGTTCAAACCTTTATTCCAAGCTTCTCAACAAGTTCCCCGACCATAACTTTGATCTCAGCCTTATATTTAGCCGAGAGGTCTTCAAGCTCCTTGGTCGGCAGACCGTTGCGTATCAGGCGTTTTTTGAGCTTATCCATATCTTCCATGCGCTCCTGCTTCGCCTGCATAAACTCGTCGAACTCGGCAGGGTGATACTTTTCTATGCCAGCTTCAACGAGAACCTTCTTATATCTACGGACATAAGCATCATAATCACGCTTCACGGCTGAATACGCCTTGGTATTTTCCTTATATATAGCTTCTTTCTGCTGTTTCTGAGCTTCAATGCACTCAGCAGAGTGACAGCAGACCTCTCCTTCCGTTCCGAGAAACAGCTTATGGCAGAAACCGCACTCACAGATAGTCCACTTGTTTTTGTGAACGAGCTGCCCGATCTCCGCAAGGACAGTCAGCAGGCAGTTGTCGCTCTCACGGAACACATTGAATGTGTAATCATCGGCAGCAACTATCGTTCTTCCGGACTGTATCATAAAATGTTCCATAGTAGCCTTATGGCTGAAATACGCATCACTGCACATCAGTGTAAACTGCGCCTCCATATACTCCATGAGCTTTCGGGCAACTTCGTCCTGAATCTTTCTCATGTTTAGCTTGGCGATAACAATATCATTCGGTTTCAGCATGACATACCTCTTCTTATCATAATACTCAATAACAGAGCCAACATATCCTCTGAAAAAGATATTCTCCCCATACTCAGCCATAAACCTCGCTATCATATCATCGGTGCTGACATCAATGCTCCTGTCAATACGCAGGGCGCTGTTGAGCCTGTCCTTGAAAGCGTCATAAGGCTCGGTATGCTCGCAGAACACTTTATGCTGATTCATCAGCTCATCAAATGTGTACGTTCTCGTATTCAGGACTGCGCCGTGTAAGCTTTCATCGATATCATTAACAGACTGTGCGATATTTATCGTGCGGTCTGTTTCGTTTATACGGTAAATTGTCGTAGTTCCCATAAGCTCTCCTCGCTTTCGATATCTTCTGATATTATAACATATCACACGTAATATGTCAATTATTATGCGTATTATAGCGTGATATACAGCGTATTCAAAAAATATATGCGTATCCTTTTGAGTGAATACGCAATACACGCACAAGGCCTCAGAAAGAAATGTTACAATGGTTATGTCAGCAGGCAAAGGTCGGCTGACAGCGGAACAACATAGCTCATGTTGACCGCAAGCATTATAGATGCGCATCTATAAAATCATACAGAAAGGACGATGATAGATCGTTGACAAATGAAAATCAGTGGGTACAGCCCACACCACTCCGTCCCGACGGTACAAACCTCCTGCCGTTCCCTGTGAACGCACTTCCACCTATTATAGGCAATATGGCAGATGCAATAGCGACTACCACATCAACGGACGTTGCAATGGCAGGCACTTCCATACTCTCGGCGGTGAGCTACTGCTTTTCGGGCGTTTACCGTATGTCGGCAAAGCGTGACCATACGGAACCGCTGATACTTGATACCCTCACAATAGCAGAGCCGAGCTTCAAGAAGTCTCCTGTTATCTCTCTTATAAAGCGACCGTATATCCAGTTCGCTCATGACTGGAACGAGAACAACAAGCAGGACATCTTCACGGCGCAGGAAGAACGAAAGCTGTTTGAGGGCAAGCTCGAAGCACTTGAAAAGAAGAAAGACATTACCGCCGGGGAGATAGCCAAGCTTCGGACAGAGCTGAGCAATATGCCACCGAGCAACTTCCGCAGGATAGCTGTTGACGATGTTACTCCCGAATCTCTTGTGAATCTGCTCGAAGAAAACGGCACTCTGCTGATGATATCCGATGAAGCTGGAATGCTCGGCAATTTCAGCGGACGTTACAGCAACAATATCCCGAACCTTGATTTGCTCCTGAAATCATGGAACGGCGAAACGTATATCAGCGACAGAGCGACCAGGGCAAGCATAGTGCTGAAAAAGCCCTACATGAGCATCTGCCTTGCGTGTCAGCCCTATATGTTTGATAGCATGATAAACAATCCTGTGTTCCGTGGCAGCGGACTGATAGCAAGGTTTCTGTACTGTTTCCCCGTAAGCAATATCGGTCATCGTAAGTACGATACGCAGGCTGTTCCCGAAGCTGTTGCAGAGAATTACAGGAAGCTGATATACAAGCTCCTCAGTAAGAAGTTCTCCTATCACGATGAAAAAGAGCTGTATCTCCGCTTTGATGAAAAGACGTACAAGGAATTCGTGGACTACTATAATGACTACATTGAGCCGCACCTTATCACGAATATGGCGTTCTGTAAAGACTGGGGCGGTAAGTATCACGGCGAACTGCTCCGCCTGTGCGGTATCATTCACTGCATCAAGTGTGCTTTGAATAATATTGATCCCGTTGAAACCTGTGTCGGCATTGATACGTTCTGCAACGCTATTGATATCGGTGAGTATTTTAGGGAACAGGCAATATATGCTTACAGTCTCGGAGACATTGATCTCGGAACGATAAAGGCAGAACATGTGATAAACAAGATACGCTCAAAGCACATCACGAATATCCGACAGAATGACCTGTACAAGCTGTGCAGATGCACACTGTTTAAGAACGCTGCCGACTTCGCTGAGACAATGGATATGCTTGAAGAATACAGGTATATCGTCCGCAACTCAAGCAAGGGTGCTAACAACAAAACGATAACAGATGTTATTATCAACCCGAACATTTACAGATGATGAAATCTGAACTTTCCGCATTTTGCACACTTTGAAACCGCAAAATGCTCAAAATGTTCAAAGTTCATAAAACACAAAACTCTTAGATAGAAAGATGAGGATTTTAATTATGACAAAGGAAAGAAAAGAACAGCTTCTCGACCAGATACTTGAATTCATGGCCGCTGTCGCCTATGACAGAGAGCCGAATGAGTTCGCAGTTCCTGAAACAACCAAAGCTTCTGCACCTGAAAAGGTGAAGATGCTGACTGTCAAGGAATGTACCGAGCTTATTGACGGGCTTTCCGAACACACTGTCCGTATGTTTGTGGCTCAGAACAAGATCAAGTATATCCGCACAGGCGAAGGTGTCCGTGGAAAGATACTTGTCAACAAGGCTGATCTGCTGGCGTACTTCACAGGCTAAAAGGAGGTGTGAACTATGGTGACTGTCAACGAGAACGATATCAACAATGGTATCCATACTTTCGATGATGCCGAGCAGGAGGAGCTTTACTACAAGATGCTCCATACGCTGTTCTATCGTGGCTTCTATGTCGCCGATAATAAGGATTTCGATCCCTGCAACTTCCTGACCGTACATGAGCAAAGCGTCTACAAGTCGGCACTCGACTTCTACAACTCTATCCCGTTCTGAGAGTGACCGTATTCGAGCAGGTAAAATCTGCAATTGATATGAGAACGGTGGCGGAGGGATATGGTCTTGAAATATCCAGTGGCGGAATGGCACTTTGCCCGTTTCATAATGAACGTACTCCCTCCGCAAAGATATATCCCGATGCTCTGCATTGCTTCGGCTGCGGAACGCACGTTGATGTTATCGGCTTCACTCAAAAAATGTTCGGGCTGGACAAGTCTATTGATGCAGTTAAAAAGCTCAATGTTGATTATGATCTTCACATTGATATCGGTAAAGCTCCGACTGCGGAAGAAGTGAGTGAATATCAAAAGCGTATCGCAGAGCGCAAGGCTTATGAACAGTGGGAGAAACAGGCCTGGAAAACGCTTAATGATTACCTGTGGCTGATGCGTGAATGGAGAGAGTTTGCTCCTGAATCTCCCGATGAAGAATGTGATGAGCGTTTTGTATATTCCCTGCATCATCTGGACTACGCAGAGTACCTCTGTTTGGAGTTCATAAACTGCAATAAAGCAGGTCGGCTTTTCATGAAAAATATCGTAGATCAGATAGCAGATTTTCTGAAAAATTTGAGAGCTGATTTTTCAAAATTGTAATGCGGATTTCCGCTGCTCTCACGGGTACGATTCAGAATAACCGTACCCACAATTTCGGCTGCTCCGTCAGCCGTTCAGCCTCACAGAGCCCCATAAGCATTTTTGATAGTCCGAATAGGCTGTCAAAAGTGCTTTGGGGTTACTGGCGGCGCACCGCAAGTAAATCCGGCTCTCCGAGCCGTTTGGTTTGCCGATATGCTTATCGTTGCAAGCCAATCCGTCCGTCAGGACTTTGCGTCAGCAATGCCCTCATCAGAGGGTAAGATATACGCAAAAAGGAGAGATAAAAATGAATGTAAAATCTATCTCGATGTGCGAGGGGAAAGGCAGCCTTTCACATAACAACAGAGAGTTCACTGCCAAGAATATCGACAGTTCCAGAACACCGAACAATGTTGTGTTCGTTCAGCAGGCTCTGAGTGATGCTTATCATCAGCTTTTCGATGAAGCGGTAGAGAAATATAATGCTAATCAGAAAAGAAAAGATCGTAAGATCGGTAACTACTTTGAACACCTGTTCAACCGTCTGCCGAGCAAGAGCGTTATCACCGGCACAAACAAGCACAAAAGTTTCTATGAACATCTTGTTTACATAGGAACAAGAAAAGACACCGCCGTCGGTACTCCCGATGCCGAGATAACGACTAAATGCCTGCGTGAATATATGGATGGATTTCAGCAGAGAAATCCTAACTTCTATGTGTTCAATGCAGTGCTGCACCTTGATGAATCAACTCCGCACCTGCACATCAACTATATCCCCGTAGGTCACTTTACCCGTGGTCTTGAAGTCCGCAATGCGAAGAACAAGGCAATGGAGGAAATGGACTTCGGAAATGATGCGAAAGCGAATGACCGTTGGAGACGCAGCGAGTGGGATATTTTAAAGAATATCTGCAACGCTCACGGCATAGAAATATCCGAACCGAAGAAGTCCAGAGGTTACAGTTATAAGGTCGAGGAGTACGGCGAACATCAGGACAGTATCCGCATAATCGGTATGGGGCAGGAACTGAAAAAGGTTCTTCTTGCACAGAAAGAGTATATCGAAAAGCTGAAATATGCCCTCGGTGATGATTTCGCTCACTCTGAAATGGTGTTCGTTTCAGCAATAGGAAACTACCGTGACCGCAATTCAGTCTATCAGTCGCTCAAACGCTTCACCAAAGGAACGGAATTTGAGGATATGACTCTTCATCAGCTCAGGCACTGCAACGCTACGCTTTTGCTCAACAGCGGTGTAGATCTGAAAGTTGTATCCGAGCATCTTGGACACCGTGATGTGAACATCACCGCAGAGATTTACGCTGATGTTCTGCGCAAAACAAAAGCCCGAACTGCCGAACAGATCGAGCTGTGCCTTGCATAAATGCAAATAAAAAAACCTCCCTGCGTGAACAGAGAGGTTTTGAATTGACCAAATGTTGACCAAAGAGTTTTTGACCACTCGTAAAGTGCGTAAATACGCAAGTTTTGAGGTATCTGATTATCTCTTGGAGAACTGAGGAGCGCGACGTGCAGCCTTGAGGCCGTACTTCTTTCTTTCCTTCATTCTGGGGTCACGA
This sequence comes from Escherichia coli, assembly GCA_963641955.1. Classification (GTDB taxonomy): domain Bacteria; phylum Bacillota; class Clostridia; order Oscillospirales; family Ruminococcaceae; genus CAG-115. Next base: position 2,727 of record CAVIFG010000083.1, on the reverse strand, counting down.
GTGAGGAAGCCAGCCTTCTTGAGTACGGGACGGAGCTCGTCGGAGTACTGGAGAAGTGCTCTGGAAAGGCCGTGGCGGATAGCGCCGGCCTGACCGGTAACACCGCCGCCTGCAACTGTGCAAACGATGTCGAACTTGTCGACTGTATCGGTAAGGGTAAGGGGCTGACGAACGATCAGCTTGAGGGTGTCAAGACCGAAGTAGTCATCGATGCCTCTGCCGTTGATGGTGATGGAACCGCTGCCGGGATAAACTCTTACTCTTGCAACGGAGTGCTTCTTTCTGCCTGTTCCATAGTAATAGGGTTTAGATTCGTACATTTTCAGCCCTCCTTAAAACTTGTACTCAACGGGCTTCTGAGCCGCGTTGTTGTGCTCTGCACCTGCATAGCAGCGCAGTCTTGTCAGAGCCTTTCTGCCGAGTGTGCTGTTGGGCAGCATACCGTTTACTGCGATGGTCATTGCCTTCTCGGGGTTCTCCTTCATCAGCTTGTCGTAGCCGACTTCTCTGAGGTGACCGATCCAGCCGGTGTGCCATCTGTAAACCTTCTTCTCAAGCTTCTTGCCTGTGAGAACTGCCTTGCCGCAGTTGATGATGATTACATGATCGCCGCAGTCGCAGTGAGGAGCGAATGTGGGCTTGTGCTTGCCTCTGAGCAGGTGAGCAGCCATTGCGGCAACGCGGCCG
>CAVIFG010000083.1:0-2030 GCA_963641955.1 Escherichia coli | reverse complement strand
GCCGAGGGGCTTGCCTTCTGCGTCAAGAATATACCAGCTGCGCTCTACGGTGTCAGCCTTAGGCATATAAGTGGACATACTTTTTTCCTCCTTGTTCGGAATTTTCCGATTATCTAAGCGCATTTCATACAGAAATGCAATTCACAACATTGGTTATTATACAACATTCCGCGCGGCTTGTCAAGGGTTTTCAGCGCCATTTTTCAAATATATCCCGATTTCTTTTGTTTTCTCTGGGTTTCTCTCTGTTTTTCTCCGTTTCTTGAAGTTCATTTCATTTTTTGGCATGATTTTAAAAACGCGAGTTTTCGCGAGGATAACAGAGAAAAAACGAGGTCTTTAGCAGGCGCTTTTGCCGGGCATAGGCGTCTTGACGGCGCAAAAATCCCCCTTCCGGGGAAGGGGGACAAATTTATCAGTTCATCGCTGCCTTGAGAGCGTCGACCTTGTCGACCTTCTCCCATGCAACACCAAGCTCCTCCCTGCCGAGGTGACCATACGCCGCAAGCGCCTTGTACTGCGGCTTGCGCAGGTCAAGCTCCTTGATAATAGCGGCAGGCCGCAGGTCGAATACCTTTGTTACCGCCTCTGCGATCTTGTCATCCGCAGCCTTGCCTGTGCCGAATGTGTCTACCATTACGGATACGGGGTGCGCAACGCCTATCGCATACGCAAGCTGTACCTCAGCCTTGTCCGCAAGGCCTGCCGCTACGATGTTCTTTGCAACATAGCGCGCCATGTACGCCGCGGAACGGTCTACCTTGGTCGGATCCTTGCCGGAGAATGCGCCGCCGCCGTGGCGGGAATATCCGCCGTAGGTATCAACGATTATCTTTCTGCCAGTAAGGCCGCTGTCGCCCATGGGACCGCCGACTACAAAACGTCCTGTCGGGTTCACAAAATACTTGGTATTCTCGTCGAGAAGCTCTGCGGGAACGGTGGTCTTTACGACCTTTTCGATGATCTCCGCGCGTATCTGCTCCAGAGAAGCGCTGGCAAGGTGCTGCGAGGATACTACGACAGTATCAACACGGGTGGGCTTGCCTGCGTCGTATTCTACAGTTACCTGCGTCTTTCCGTCGGGGAGAAGATAGGGCAGCGTGCCGTTCTTGCGGACTTCTGTAAGCTTCTTTGCAAGCTTGTGCGCAAGGCTGATGGGAAGCGGCATAAGCTCGGGGGTTTCGTTGCAGGCATAACCGAACATCATGCCCTGATCGCCCGCACCTGTGTCGTTTTCGTTCTTGTCCCTGCCCTCGAGAGCGTTGTTTACGCCCATGGCGATATCGGGGGACTGCTTGTCTATGGTGGTGAATACCGCGCAGGAATCGGCGTCGAAGCCGTATTCGCTGTTGGTGTAGCCTATCTCGCGGACGGTGTCGCGGACTATCTTGGGGATGTCGATGTTGGCTGTGGTGGTGATTTCGCCCATTACCATTACCATACCTGTGGTGCAGGTGGTTTCGCAGGCAACTCTGCCCATGGGGTCCTGCGCGAGGATGGCGTCGAGAACGGCATCGGAGATGTTGTCGCAGATTTTGTCGGGATGACCCTCTGTAACGCTCTCAGAGGTGAAAAGCATTCTGTTTTCCATGTTTCTTTTCCTTTCTTTATATAACACATATGTACCGATAACAAAAAACTCACTCCTGAGGAGTGAGCAACGATCGTTTTTCACTCCTTATCTCTCGGAATACCCGCAGGAAGTAGCACCTTTTCCGCGGTGAGGCGGATAGGTTGCCGGGCTGCATAGGGACCAGTCCCCCGCTGAGAAAGCACGCAGCCGCTCTTGATAAGGTTTTTTGTCGTATACAGTATAGCATATCTATAGGCGTCTGTCAATAGTAAAATGGGGGATTTGGAGGGATTTTGCGAAATTTTTCGGGGCGTGGTCTGCCTTACGTCTTTAAGGCGCCCATACACGCGCTCAAGCGGACTTGCCTTTCGTCTTTGTGGGACACATACACGAGGTCGAGGGGGCGACCCCCTCGCGGGTCAAGGGCAGCGCCCTTGTCGCCACCGCAGTGGCGAAA
>CAVIFG010000082.1:0-8594 GCA_963641955.1 Escherichia coli | reverse complement strand
AGGAAAATGTGTCTTACCTTGTTATTATAGTAAGGGGAATAGCTCTTAATAAACTGAAACAGAGAAACCATGAAGCTGACTTAGACGAAGAAATTGCAGACTCTGTTAATATAGAAGAAGCAGTAAACGCGGATATCGGGTATTCAGAGATAGTAGACAGGATAAAAAGCCTTTCCCCGGCATTAAAGAATGTTGCTTTGCTTTATTTTGTTCAAGGCTGTTCAGCACAGGAAATTTCACAAATGCTTGATATAAAGGTGAGTACGGTGTATTCATCTGTTTCAAGAGCCAAAGCGATACTGACGAAAAAGTATAAAGGTGATGATAAATGAATATTGATGAACTTATTGCAAAAGCTTTGCTGAATGATTTTGAGAATGACATCGCACAGTATAACAGCCTTCCTGAACATCGTTTTTCTATGAAATTCAAAAGGAAAATGAGAAAACTCCTTTCAGGGGGGACTGATTCGCTTGTATTAAAAACACCTCGTTTTTCTTTTAGAAAATCACTGAAGCTCGCGTTGATCGTAGCGATAACTGCGCTTGTTACAGGCGCAGCGTTCGCTTCGTATAAACTCTGGGATAATTTCCGGATACGAGATATGAGAACATATTCGTTTTTAGACATAAACAATATTGATGACGCACCGTCAACGATAAAGGAACATTACAGTGTCAGCGTCAGCACAGATGGCTATTTCGAAAATGTGCTTCTTAATGATGAATATAATTATTGGGTTGAATATACACATCAGAAGAACGGTACCGCGTTTTCGTTTCAGCAGACTGTCAAATCTTCATACAAGAATGTTCTGCTTAATACCGAGGATGCCTTAGAAGATCCGTCAGAGATTCTGATAAGTGGATATCATGGGATTTATTTCGAAACGCATGATGGGGAAAAGTGTATTATCTGGGATCAGGGAGATTATATTTTAGACGTTTCCGGTTATGGAATTGGTAGAAACGAACTAATCGAAATAGCAGAATCTGTGCAAAAAGTAGAATAAGCAAAACAATGCAAGGAATTGTTCTTATCTTATGTTTACTGTTTAGAGGGGTAGAGGTACCATTAAGGTTTAAGATTGTTCATGTTATGTATTAAAAAGAGGTGTCCTTATGAAAGAAACAACAGTAATAACATTTGTATTGGCATTTGTGCTTTCACTCTGCGGGTGTAAGGCAGGACAGACTGCCCAGCCGCCGCAGGATGCGGCTTCCGGCACTGATAAGACATCTGAAATATCAACAGAATTTTCGGATACTATTGAATCTGCATCCCAAAGCGCGGAAATATCCGATGAAGATAAAAATACCGACAGTCTTTACCCGCCGGATTTTTATTCACAGACAATACCGCCGGAAGAAAAATCGTGTGAATTTTATACATTCAGAACAAATCCGAAAATATTCTCTTGCACAATTTCAGATAATAACCTGACGGATAATGAAAAAATCGAAGCGGCTGCTGAGATTCTGGCTGAAGAATACATCAAGTCATTTAGTGAATTGTCTGATAAATATTCATTCCGTATTTTGGAGTATCGAAATTTGTCGGTTGATTTTCTTGAACATACCGTTGATCGCTGTTCGCCTGACACGGAGCACTATTCAATCTCGAACGGCATCGGTGATATGGAAGTATCGGAAAATGCGTGGGTGATCGACTTTAATGCGGAAATCAGGTTTTCGGGCAGCTTTGGTTTTGTCAGCTCAACAGAACTTGGTGGAGAAAATGCATGGAACAGCATTCCGGATCAGGGTATGAGCGAAAAATATCTGCTGTATAGGCAGGACGATGTTTTTTATCTGTGGTCGCGTGATGTTTATCATTATGAAAGACAAGAAATCAAAGTAATTTTTTGAAATGAAAGGAAGTTTTATCTCATCTATGAAATTCAAAACGGCTTTACTATTGAGCTCCTGTATATTTTTGTGCGCTTGTGAAAGCAGCATACAGAACCCATCAATAACTTCACATATCGGGCATGACATTACCACATCAGAATTGACTGCACCCGCATCTTCCGTGCCTGATATCGTGACAGACTCAGAAAACAATACAACACCATCATCTCAGATTAATTCCACACCTGAAGAAGCAATGGGAGAAATCACAGTTCCGACCTCGTTCACCGAGGACGAAAAGTGGCTTCATAGCTTTATTGAGCAAAATTTTGAGGCTGCGAACAAATATGTACAGCTGGAATACATGGGCTGCGACGGTGACATTGAGCTCTGCATTGAAGGTGACGACCAAATCGGAATATACGGCAGGATCAACAGCAGCGGTCCCTTTGAGAATGCCGAAAAATATCGTGAAAGCCTGTCAGAGTATTACTCGGCAGATATTGTAGACAGATTCATGGATAATGTCACCATCTGCAAAAAGGTGAAAGAAACAGATGAAAGCTATTATCATGCTGATGGTATAAACGGACGAATATATGTTGAGGTAGTCGACGGGAAAAAGCAGGATGAAACCGGAGAACCTGTGAACCGCCTAACCAAATATATCGAAGTCGATGGCGTTATGTACAAGGATACGGGTATGGGTTCACGCGGCAGCGCGGGAGTATTTGAGTATTCTAAAATAGCCATTATGAAGGATGACGAAATCATCTTCACTTACCCTATTAAACAGGATTACACAGACGAGATCATTCTCATAGGCATTGCAGAAGGGCGGCTTGTACAAGAAAATGGGAAATGGAAATTCGGCTGGTATTTAGGTGAGGATAATATTACGGATCAATACAACAATATCTGGTACGATTAAATACGGTATTTTCGATTAATATTGAAAACCTCTCGTAAGCTGTGTATTTTGCAAAGCTTACGAGAGGTTTGTCGTTTGTTCCGTTCGGTACGTTCAACATCGCTGAAACGCAGGGACAAGCGGCGAATAAACGCGGAATATTATACGACATAATGCCGTATCTGCGGTGTGATGCATGAAACGGCTCTGTTATGCGGAATTTCGAGCGGCAGAATATAAAACTACGGAGAAATTTTGTCGCATAAAAATGTTCATTTGCGGGATTTTTTTCTGCAAAAAATATTTATCATCCGACAACAAACATGATGTTTGCGTGAGAAAAAACAGACGAAAAATCTCCCGCATTCCGCATTTTTCGGAAACGAATGATAACCCCGCTCCGCCATGCCATCCACCCCTTGACAAAGCGGGCATTATGCTGTATAATATAGTGTGAATATTTGTATTATGCGGATAAGTAAAGAATTGTCAATAATCTCAAGCTTAGGCTGTGTAAAAAGTATCATCCGACAAGCCGCGCACATGATGGCGGAGCTTGATCTTGCTAATAGAAAGGGAAAAAGTATCCTATGGGTATAATGAAAAAAATCTTCGGAACCTACTCGAGCCGCGAACTCAAGCGTATCGAGCCGATAAAGCAGGCTGTCCTCGACCTTGACGAAAAGTACAAGGCGATGTCCGACGCCGAGCTCAAGGCGCAGACGGGAATACTCAAGGAAAGGCTCGCAAACGGCGAGACCCTCGACGATATCCTCCCCGAAGCATTCGCGACCTGCCGAGAGGCTTCCTCCCGAGTTATCGGTATCAAGCACTACCCCGTGCAGATCATCGGCGGCATCGTTCTTCATCAGGGACGTATCGCGGAGATGAGAACCGGTGAAGGTAAGACCTTCGTTGCCACCCTGCCCGCGTACCTCAACGCGCTGACAGGCAAGGGCGTTCATATCGTTACCGTAAACGACTACCTCGCAAAGCGCGACAGTGAGTGGATGTCCAAGGTGCACCGCTTCCTCGGCCTGTCCGTCGGCCTTATCACACATGACCTCGACAACGACCAGCGCCGCGCGGCATATAACTGCGACATCACCTACGCCACCAACAACGAGCTGGGATTCGACTACCTGCGCGATAATATGTGCCTCTACAAAAAGGACAAGGTTCAGCGCGCCCCCAACTTCGCCGTTGTGGACGAGGTCGACTCCATCCTTATCGATGAAGCGAGAACTCCTCTGATCATTTCCGGCCGCGGCGACAAGTCCACCGACCTCTACGAAAAGGCTGACAAGTTCGCAAAGACCCTCACCATGAACAAGGTCGTTGAGCTTGATTCCAAGGAGGACTACGAGGATAAGCTCGAGGGCGACTACATCATCGACGAAAAGGCAAAGACCTGCAACCTGCTTCCGAGCGGCGTTGCCAAGGCGGAAGCCTACTTCCATGTAAACAACCTCATGGACCCCGAGAACGTTACGCTTCTCCACCACATAAATCAGGCCATCCGCGCGAACGGACTCATGCACCTTGATGTCGACTATGTTATCAAGGACGGCGAGATCGTTATCGTTGATGAATTTACGGGACGCCTTATGTTCGGCCGCCGCTACAACGACGGTCTGCACCAGGCCATCGAGGCAAAGGAGGGCGTTAAGGTCAACCGCGAAAGCAAGACCCTCGCCACCATCACATTCCAGAACTTCTTCCGCCTTTATGCAAAGCTTTCCGGCATGACCGGTACTGCAATGACCGAGGAAGAGGAGTTCCGCCAGATCTACTCCCTCGACGTTATCGAGATACCCACCAACAAGCCCGTTATCCGTATTGATAACCACGACCAGGTTTACAAGAACGAGCGCGGAAAGTTTAAGGCTGTCTGCGATCAGGTAGAGGAATGCTACAAGAAGGGTCAGCCCGTACTTGTCGGCACCGTTACCATCGAGAAATCCGAGCAGCTTTCCAAGCTTCTCAAGGCGCGCGGCATAAAGCATCAGGTGCTTAATGCGAAGAACCACGAGCGCGAGGCGGATATCGTTGCGCAGGCGGGCAAGAAGGGCGCCGTTACCATCGCCACCAACATGGCGGGACGCGGTACCGATATCAAACTCGGCGGTAATGCGGAGTACCTCGCCATCGCGGAGATGAAGAAGCTGGAGTATTCCGACGAACTCATTCAGGAAGCTACAGGCTTCGCGGATACCGACGACCAGGACATCATCGAGGCAAGAAAGAAGTACCAGGAACTCAACAAGAAGTACGATGATAAGATAAAGCCCGAGGCTGAGGAAGTTCGTCAGCTCGGCGGTCTGTATATCATCGGCACCGAGCGCCACGAGAGCCGCCGTATCGACAACCAGCTCCGCGGACGTGCGGGACGTCAGGGCGACCCCGGCGAGAGCCGCTTCTACATCTCCCTTGAGGACGACCTTATGCGTCTGTTTGGCGGCGACAGGGTTCAGAAAGTCATGGAAACCATGAACTTCGACGAGGATCAGCCCATCGAGGCGGCGTTCCTCTCCAATACGATAGAATCCGCGCAGAAGAAGATAGAGGGCAGAAACTTCTCCATCAGAAAGAACGTCCTCGACTTCGACGACGTTATGTCCCAGCAGCGTATGACCATCTACAGCCAGCGCTCCAAGGTACTCGACGGCGAGGATATCAGCCAGAACATCATCGCGATGATGAACCAGAACATCGAGGAAACCGTTTCGATGTACTGCTCCGATTCCGTTGCGGAGAACTGGAACCTCGACGGACTGCGCGCGCATTACCTTAACCTTTTCGTTATGGACAGCGACCTGCGCTACACCACAGAGGAACTGAACGATATTTCCAAGCAGGATATCATCGACTTCATCAAGGCGCGCGGAATGCTTATCTACAAGACAAGAGAAGCCGACATGGGCTCCCCCGCTATGCGCGAGGTAGAGCGCGTATGCCTGCTGAAAACCGTTGATAAGCACTGGATGGATCACATCGACGCGATGGAAGAGCTGAAGCGCGGTATAGGCCTGCGCGGCTACGCACAGAGAAACCCCGTCGAGGAATACCGCTTCGAGGGCTTCGCGATGTTCGACGAAATGATCGCCACCATCCGCGAGGAAACCGTAAGACTGGTTCTGACAGTTCCCGTAAGGGTAGAGCGCCCCATTCAGCGCGAGCAGGTAATGCACCCCGACGCTCCCAACGCAGGCGCAAAGACCCCCTACAGAGCGGACAAGAAGATCGGCAGAAACGACCCCTGCCCCTGCGGAAGCGGAAAGAAATACAAGAACTGCTGCGGAAAGAACGACAATTCCTCCGAAGCATGATGAATAACCCCGACCGCCTGCCATGCGCAGGCGCGACGGCTTTATTAAGGAATAATTATAATACAAAAGGACGGAAAAAGCTATGTCAGCATTCAGAGAAGAAATCAAGAGCGAGCTGACCTCGCACATCATACCTTTCTGGAACTCCCTGCGGGACGACGAAAACGGCGGCTTTACGGGATTTATGGACAGCGACCTTAAAATCGACAAGCACGGCGAAAAGGGCGTTATCCTCCATTCAAGAATACTGTGGTTCTACTCCAACGCATATATGGAGCTGAAAGACCCCGCGCTGCTCGACAACGCCCGCCACGCTTACGAATTTTTAACCGAAAAGTGCGTGGACAAAGAATACGGCGGCGTGTACTGGTCGATGAACTACGACGGCACCGTTAAGGATGATTTCAAGCACTCCTACTGCCAGGCGTTCTTTATCTACGCTCTTTCCAGCTACTACCGCGCGAGCGGCGACAAGGCTGCGCTGGAGCTTGCGTACAAGGTGTTCGACCTTGTTGAGAAGTACGCGACGGACGACGTTGCTTACCTCGAAACCCTCTCCCGCGACTGGAAAACGGAGCTTCGCAACGACGAGCTTTCCGAGAATGGTCTTATGGCGGACAAGACGATGAACACCACGCTTCACCTTATGGAAGCCTACACAGAGCTTTACCTTGCGGACCACAACGCAAAGGTGCTGGAGCGCCTGCTGTTCCAGCTTGACCTTACATACGACAAGATATACGACAAGAAAGGTCACAAGCTGCTGGTGTTCTTCGACAGGAACTTCGACGTTATCGGGGATATCCATTCCTACGGCCACGATATCGAAGCAACATGGCTCATCGACCGCGCCTGCGAGGTCATCGGGGACAAGGCTGTCACCGAAAAGTTTGCGGGGATGAATAAGGAAATAGTACGCAACATCGCGGATATCGCGTATGACAAGGCAACAGGCTCCCTGCTGAACGAAAACGACAGCGGCGTTATCAATACATGGCGCATCTGGTGGGTTCAGGCGGAAACCGTCATCGGCTTTACGAACGGCTATCAGAAAGGCTACGGCGGGGAGGAATACCTCGACATCGCTCGCAGCGTATGGAACTACATAAAGGATAAGATAATCGACAAGCGCCCGGGCGGCGAGTGGTTCTCGCAGGTGGACGAAAACGGAAACTACGCGCAGTTCAAGCCCACCGTAGACCCGTGGAAGTGCCCCTATCACAACGGCAGAATGTGCCTTGAGATGATGCGCAGGCTCGCGGCTATCGAGAAGTGATTTGACCCCAACGAACCCCCAACGGGAAAGGCAGAAACAATGAAAAAAAGGCTTGCCGCAGCCGCTGCGGCTCTATCGCTTGCGCTGACAGGCTGCGCGCACAGCACCGCCGAGGAGGAGATAAAGCTCCCGATATACGGCGGTGCAGAGATATCCTATGAAGTCGCGGAAGCGAAGTATATGGATATCACCGAAACCACGGCGATCGCCGCGACCATCGGCTATCCCTATGCAACGAACCTGCTGTTCCCCGCGGAAGCGCAGGTGGTTTCCACCTCGGTGGTGAACAACGGTATCGTCAGCGAGGGGGATGTGCTGGTGGAGCTGGATTCCTCCGCGCTGGATTATCAGATAAACAATCAGCAGACCATCGTGAACGCGGCGTATACGGCTTCGCTTTCCGGCGGGACATCCGCGCAGCTTCAGTATCAGATAGAGCAGATAACGCTTGATATCATGCTGAGGGAAAAGGATTCGTATACATTGCGGGCGCCGTTCGACGGGATAGTTACGTCCACGCAGCGCGTTACGGAGGGAAATTCCGTAAGCGAGGGGCAGTTCTGCTGCTCGGTTTCGCCGCTGAATATGGCGGCGGTGTATATTGACGGCGCGGACGCGGCGAGGTTCAATTTCGGCGAAAAGGTGCAGGTCAAAATAGACGGCAAGACATACGACGCGACGGTGGTGGAAGCTCCGGATTTAGCGCCGGATACTGCGGGAACGCAGCGCGCGGTGTTTGATCTGGGCGAGGGCGTGCTGGATGAGATATACGCGGAAAACCCGCTTGCGATAAGCGCGGGATGGGCGACGGTGTATGTCACGAAGAGTAAGGAGAACGTGCTTGCAGTGCCGGACGCGGCGATAAATTCACGCGGGACATCGAATTATGTTACGGTGGTGGACGGCGAGGAGCGGTATAAGCTGGACGTTACCATCGGGGAGCAGCTCGGGGGATATACGGAGATACTCAACGGGATATCCGAGGGTGATGTTGTGATGGCAGCGGGGAGCGGCGTGTTCACGTCGACCGATAAGGATGACGGCGGAGATAATGGCGATTGGGGCGGAGATTGGAACGGCGAGTGGAACCCCGATTGGGGAGAGCCGCCGCAGGGCTGATACAGGCGCGCGGTAACTTTTGTATTTCATTTCGTCTTTGTGGCGCACAATTCACGCGGTCGAGCGACAGCTTTTCGTCTTTACGGTACACAATACACGCGGTCAAGGGG
>CAVIFG010000081.1:7703-8800 GCA_963641955.1 Escherichia coli | reverse complement strand
TATCCATACTGCCCGGCGATGTTATCCGCGTTATAGACAACGGCCGTGGCGTGCCTACCGCTATAAATCATTCTGAGGGCATTTCGGCGGCTACGCTGGTTTTCACCGTGCTGCACGCCGGCGGTAAGTTCGGCGGCGGCGGATACAAGGTTTCCGGCGGTCTGCACGGCGTCGGTGCTTCCGTTGTTAACGCCCTGTCCGAATGGCTCGAGGTGGAAATTCACGACGGACAGCACGTCCACTTCCAGCACTTCGACCGCGGCGAATACAAGGAGCCTATCAAGGTCATCGGCGATACCGACCACACGGGTACTACCGTTACTTTCAAGCCCGACGGCGAGATATTCCACACCACCGTATTCAGCTACGATACACTTCAGGAAAGACTCCGCGAGCAGGCTTTCCTCAACGCGGGACTTAAAATATCCCTGCACGACCTGCGCGACGCGGAAAACCCCGTGAACGAGGTGATGCAGTACGAAGGCGGAATTTGCAGCTACATCGAGTGGCTCAACAAAAAGCGCGGCGCGGAAGTCCTCCACCCCGATATAATCTACCTCAGCGGCACGATGAACAATATCAACGTTGAGATAGCGTTCCAGTACACCACCGACTTCAACAGCGAGATATTCCGTTCCTTTGCGAACAATATCCACACAGGCGAGGGCGGTATGCACGAACTGGGCTTCAAGAAAGCTCTCAGCAAGGTTATAAACGACTACGCCAAGGCTTACAAGGAAGCGAACGAAAAGAACAAGGTCAAGAAAAAATCCGCCAAGAAGGGCGAGGAGGAGAAGCCGTTCACAGGCTTCAGCCCCGAAGCTATCCGCGAGGCTATCAACGCTATAATCTCCGTAAAGCTTCCCGAGTGCGAATTTGAGGGACAGACAAAGGGCAAGCTCGGAAACCCCGAGGTTCAGCCCGTTGTATATAAGATCACCGTTGAGCAGCTCACATATTATTTCGAGGAGCACCCTGAAACCGCCCAGATAATCATGAACAAGGCGATGAATTCGCAGGCTGCCCGCGACGCCGCAAAGAAAGCCATGGAAGCAAAGCGCAAGTCCATCATGGACAGCAACGGCCTGCCTGGAAAG
>CAVIFG010000081.1:0-7693 GCA_963641955.1 Escherichia coli | reverse complement strand
TATATATCGTCGAGGGAGATTCTGCGGGCGGCTCGGCAAAGAGCGGCCGCGACAGACGTTTTCAGGCTATTCTCGCGCTGTGGGGCAAGATGCTCAACGTTGAAAAGGCGCGCGCGGACAAGGTCTACAACAACGATAAGCTTTCGCCGGTCGTAAAGGCGCTCGGCACGGGCATTGCAGAGGACTTCGATATAAGCAAGCTGCGCTACGGCAGAGTTGTTATCATGGCGGATGCCGATGTCGACGGTATGCACATCAGAACGCTAATGCTTACGTTCTTCTTCCGCTTTATGCGTCCGCTGCTTGAAGAGGGTCATGTTTATATCGCACAGCCGCCGCTTTTCAAGGTTTCCCGCGGAAAGCAGGTAAGATACGCATTCTCCGACGAGGAGCGCGACCAGTTCATCGCGGAGCTTGGCGCGGACGGCGGCAAGACCGACGTACAGCGCTACAAAGGTCTTGGCGAGATGGACCCCGAGCAGCTTTGGGAAACCACGATGAACCCCGAAACACGCACCATGCTGCGCGTTTCCGTTGAGGACGCCGCAAAGGCTGACGAGATAATGACGATACTCATGGGCGACAAGGTAGAGCCCCGCCGCGAGTTTATCGAAACCAACGCGAAGCTCGCCGTTAACCTCGATATCTGATAAGGAAAGGTGTGATCATTATTTCTAACGGTCTTTTACCCGATCTTGACGAGCTGGAGGGCGGACAGAAAAACACCCCCGCAGAGCCTGTGGTATCCTTTAGTTATGATAACTCGCTGGACGAGATAGACGGCGCGATGAAAACCTTTCAGACGCAGTATGCGTCGAAGCGCGGACTTATTTCGATAATCGCCTATGGTCTGCTGACCTGCGCGGTGGTTGTGGCTATAATACTGAACCCCACATCTGTTTTCGCATATGCGGCGCTGCTTTTCTGCGGATTTGGCTTTGCATACAGCATAACGGACAAGAAGCGCGCAAGGAAAAAGACCCTTGAGGCGCTGAAAGACATGAACCCCGAGGAATACACCGCGACGATATATCCCGACAGGATAGAGCTTGAAACGATAATCAAGCCGAAAACAAACGAAGTAAATCTCAAAATAGACGAAAACGCCGACGAGGAGATAATCTCGCCGCTGAAAAGCGTTTTCAGGTTTGATGAAGATCTTCTTAACTTTACAGAAAATGACGAATCGCTGCTGCTGGTGTTCAACCGGCGGCAGATATACTGCTTTCCGAAAAGGTGCCTGACGGCGGAGCAGGAAGAGAAAACACGCGATTTCCTTACGGAAAAGCTTGAAAGCAACTGACGAAAGTAGTTTGGAGGAAAAATGGATATAGATTTCAGCAATGAAAAGCTGCATAACATCGACCTCGAAGAAACGATGAAGCTTTCCTTCATCGAATATTCGATGGCGGTAATCACATCGCGTGCGCTTCCGGATGTGCGCGACGGACTTAAACCCGTACACAGACGTATCATTTATACCATGAACGAGGCGGGAAACACCGCGGACAAGCCTTTCAGAAAGTGCGCGTACACCGTCGGCGAGGTTCTCGGTAAATACCACCCCCACGGCGACGCGTCCGTTTATGACGCGCTGGTAAGACTGGCGCAGGATTTCTCAATGAGATACCCGCTTATCGACGGACACGGAAACTTCGGTTCTGTCGACGGCGACCCGCCTGCCGCTTACCGTTACACCGAGGCAAGGCTCGCGAAGATGTCCAACGAAATGACCGCGGACATCGGCAAGAAAGTCGTTGATTTCACGACCAACTACGATGATAAGCTGCAGGAGCCCGTCGTTCTTCCCTCAAGATTTCCTAATCTGCTTGTAAACGGAAGTAACGGTATCGCCGTCGGCATGGCGACGAATATTCCGCCGCATAACCTTAACGAGGTTATTGACGCGCTGTTGATGATGATAGACAACCGCGATGTTTCCATTGAGGAACTTATGACCTGCATAAAGGGTCCCGATTTTCCGACGGGCGGCATTATCATGGGCTACAGCGGCATACGCTCCGCTTATTACACCGGCAGGGGCAAGATAATCCTCCGCGGCAGGGCGAATATTGTTGAAGAAAATTCTCACACGAGAATTATTGTTGATGAAATTCCGTATATGGTCAACAAGGCGCGCCTGCTTGCAAGCATAGGCGACCTTGTGCGCGACAAGCGTATTGAGGGTATTTCCGTCGTGCGCGATGAGTCCGACCGAAACGGCATGAGAATAGTTATCGAGCTTAAGCGCGACGCAAACGCGAATGTCGTTCTGAACAAGCTGTACAGCTACACCCAGCTTCAGGACACCGTCGGCGTTATCATGCTGGCGCTTGTAAACGGCGAGCCCAAGGTGCTGACGCTCAAGAATATGCTGGAGCTGTATCTTGATCATCAGGTCGACGTTGTTACAAGGCGCACAAAATACGACCTCGAAAAGGCGCAGGAGCGCGCGCATATCCTCGAGGGCTTCCTGCTTGCAATTGATTTCATTGATGAGGTCATCGCGATACTCAGAAGCAGCAAGAGCATTCCCGAGGGCAAGGAGCGCCTTATCGAGCGCTTCAAGAACATCGACGTTTCCCAGACTGGCTTCTTTGAGGAGCATACTTATTCCCTCTCCGAGGCGCAGGCTGACGCCATCGTGCAGATGCGCTTAGGTGCCCTCACAGGCATGGAGAAGAGCAAGGTAGAGGACGAACTTACAGAAAAGCGCGCGCTCATCAAGGAAATGCTTGAACTCCTCGCGGATAACAACAAGCTTCTCAGGGTTATAGGCGACGAGCTTGCGGTGATGAAGAAGAAATACGGCGACGAGCGCAGAACAGCCATCGAACCCGTCAGCGGCGAGGTGGACATCGAGGATCTTATCCCCGAGGAGGACTGCGTTGTTACCTACACAAATCTCGGCTACGTCAAGCGTCAGCCTGCGGAGGTATACAATATCCAGAAGCGCGGCGGCAGGGGCGTAAGCGGCATGAAGCAGCGCGAGGAGGATTTTGTCGAGAATATGTTCATCGCGTCCTCGCACGAAAATATACTCTACATCACCAACAAGGGCAATATGTTCCGCATGAAGTGCTATGAGATCCCCGAGGGAAGCAGGCAGTCCCGCGGAATGAACATCGTAAACCTGCTTCAGCTTTCCGAGGGCGAAAAGGTCGCGGCGATGATGACCACCAAGGACTTCGCGGAGAATAAATACTTTATCTGCATTACCAAGAACGGCATGATAAAGCGTACAAGGCTCTCCGAATACAAGAATGTCCGCAAGATGGGTCTGCGCGCGGTATCGCTCAACGAGGGCGACGAGATTGCTTCCGCATTCCTCACCGAGGGCGACTGCACCATCCTTATCGCAACAAGAAACGGCATGGCGATACGCTTTGACGAGAAGCTTGTAAGGACTCTCGGCAGAACGGCGCGCGGCGTGAAGTCCATCAAGTTCCGCGACGGCGACTACATCGTCGGCGCAACCAAGATATTCGATGATAACGCTACTATCCTCACCGTTACGGATAAGGGCATGGGCAGACGCGCGGCGGTAAGCAGCTACAGGCTTCAGAATCGCGGCGGATATGGGCTTAAAAACTACCCCGTCAGCGAGGAAAAGGGCTATGTCTGCGGCATAAGAACCCTCGGTCCCGATGATGATGTTATCCTTATCAGTGCGGACGGCGTTGTTATCAGAATCCGCGCGAACGACCTGCGCGTTATGGGCAGACCTGCTTCCGGCGTTAGAGTTATGAAGCTCGGCGCGGAGGACAGAGTTGCTTCCTTCACAAGAACCGCGCATGACGACGACGAGGAAACCGCCGAGGTCGACAAGGCTTCCGAGGAGGAAATTCAGGCTTCCCTTGCCGAGGAGGCAAACGAAGCTGTCGAGCCGGATGAGGCTCCGACCGACGACCCCGCGGACGAGGCAGAAAACCCCGACGGCGAGGAAAATAATTAATCAAATCTATGATTTGCCCGAACATCTTCGGTTCGGGCAAATTTTTATCACGTTCCACGTGGAACATTATGTCGAAAGGATAGAAATTCTATGAGCTATACGCTTGAAGAATATGATGTTGCGGTCATTGGCGCGGGGCACGCGGGTTGCGAAGCGGCGCTTGCGGCGGCTCGGCTTGGACTGAAAACCGCGATTTTCACGCTCTCGCTGGACTGCATCGCGAATATGCCCTGTAACCCATGCATAGGCGGCTCCGCAAAGGGGCAGATCGTCTGCGAAATTGATTCGCTGGGCGGAGAGATGGGTAAGGCGGCGGACGCAACGTTCATTCAGTCGAGGATACTTAACCGAGGAAAAGGCCCTGCGGTGCACAGTCTGCGCGTGCAGAGCGACCGCGTAAAATATCACACATACATGAAGCAGACGCTGGAAAATACGCCGAACCTGTTTATAAAGCAGGCAGAGGTGACGGAAGTCGGAGTTGAGAATGGGAAAATCGTTTCCGTCGGGACAAAACTGGGGGCAGTGTACCCCGTAAAGACCGCGATAATCACCACGGGAACATATCTGAACGGAAAAATCCATATCGGTGAACTTAGCTACACCAGCGGCCCCGACAACGTTCTTCCATCCACGGCGCTGACGGAATGTCTTAAAAACCTCGGACTTTCCATGAGAAGATTTAAAACAGGCACCCCCGCTCGCGTGCACAAGCGCTCCATTGACTTTTCCGTTATGGAAAAGCAGTCCGGGGACGAACAGATAATGCCGTTTTCCTTTGACAACGAGAGCGTTATGGAGAACAAGGCGGACTGCTACGTCACCTATACAAATGCGGAAACGCATAAGGTTATTCTGGATAATCTGCACCGTTCTCCGCTGTATTCGGGGAGAATTGAGGGTATAGGCCCGCGCTACTGCCCGAGTATCGAGGACAAGATAGTCAGATTTAAGGATAAGGAGCGCCATCAGCTTTTTGTTGAGCCGATGGGCCTGGACACGGACGAGTACTATTTGCAGGGAATGTCCTCGAGCCTGCCGGAGGATGTGCAGATAAAATTCCTGCGGACAATAAAAGGGCTTGAAAACGTTGAGATAATGCGTCCTGCCTATGCCATCGAATACGACTGCTGCGACCCGTTGGAACTTTATCCTACGCTGGAATTCAAGAAAGTAAGTGGGCTTTACGGCGCGGGACAGTTCAACTGCACCAGCGGATATGAGGAAGCCGCGGCGCAGGGTATTGTTGCGGGAATAAACGCCGCGCTGAAGATCCTCGGCCGCGAGCCAATGATACTTGACCGCGCGGGAAGCTACATCGGAACGCTCATCGATGATCTTGTTACAAAAGGCTGTTCCGAGCCATACAGAATGATGACATCCCGAAGCGAATACCGCCTTATTCTGCGGCAGGACAACGCCGCGGATAGGCTCCTTCCCATCGGACACAAGGTCGGGCTGGTTTCGGACGAGAGATTTGCAAAGTTTGAGCAGGAATGCGGGCTGATTTCGCAGGAAATCGAACGTATCAAGAGCGTGACCATCCATCCCACGGAGGAAGTCAACGCAATGCTTGCGGAAAAGGGCACAACGCCCATCACGGCGGGAATAAAGCTTTACGAATTGCTGAAACGACCGCAGCTTTCCTACTCCGATTTCGAGAAATTTGACCCCGAAAGGCCGAAACTCAAATATTCACTCGTAAACAAGCTTGAAATTGAAATGAAATATTCGGGCTACATCAAAATACAGCAGGAGCAGATCGAAAAAATGCGCCGGCTTGAGGAGAAAAAACTCCCGCAGGACGTTGATTACAAGACGATAAAGGGTCTGCGGCTGGAAGCACAGGAGAAGCTGAACAAGCATAAACCGCTTAATGTCGGGCAGGCGGGGCGCATTTCGGGAGTAAATCCCGCAGATGTTTCCGTGCTGCTGATATGGCTCGCGGGAAAGGGGGAGAACAGTGGAGAGAATTGAGTATATCATTTCGGAATTCAAAAATGCCGGGCTTGAAATAACCGAAAAACAGGCGGAGCAATATTCCGTCCTGTGCGATTTCATGGTGGAGTACAACAAAAACGTAAATCTGACCTCGATAACCGAGTTTGAAGAGGTTGTGATGAAGCATTTCATCGACAGCGTTCTCCCGTTTACCATGTTTGATGTGCCGCAGGGCGCGTCGTTTATCGACGTGGGAACAGGTGCGGGGTTTCCGTCGCTGCCGCTGCTGATATACAGACCCGATTTAAAAGGTACGCTCTGCGACAGCCTGCAGAAAAGATGTGTGTATCTTGAGCTTGTCTGCAAGAAAATCGGCGTAAACGCGGAGATTATCCACGCCCGCAGCGAGGAGCTCGGAAGAAAGCGCCGCGGCGAGTTTGATATCGCCACCGCCCGCGCAGTTGCGGCAATGTCTGTTCTATCGGAATTCTGCATTCCTTTTGTAAAGAAAAACGGCGTTTTTGCCGCACTGAAGTCTGTAAATGAGGATATTTCCGCGGCTGAAAGGGCTGTGAATGTTCTTGGAGGAAAAATCGAGAGAGTGACAGATTACAAACTCCCAAACGGCGATGACCGCAGGCTTGTTATTATAAGAAAAATTTCCGATACTCCGACAAAATATCCGAGAAGCTTCGCGAATATCACAAAAAAGCCGCTTTAATGCGGCTTTTTTTCTTGTTTCTTCTGTTTTTTTGTCGGGAAATGCGATAAAAACTTGTGGATATTATTTCCTGATGATGGTATAATCAACTTAAAGACAAGGATACATACCTGAGAAAGGACATAATATGAACGGATTTTTCAAAACAAAGGACAAGGATTCTCAGAAAATCACGATGATCGACGTCAGCCTAATTATTCCGAATAAATCACAGCCGAGGACGGATTTCAACGACGCGGCGATAAAATCCCTTGCGGAGAGCATCCGTGAGAACGGCATTATCCAGCCAATATGCGTCAGAAAGAACGGTGCACTGTACGAAATAATCAGCGGGGAGCGCCGAACCCGCGCGGCAAAATCTATAGGAATGACGCAGGTGCCCTGCATCGTTATGTCGGTGGACGACGAAAAATCCGCCGTTCTTGCGCTTATCGAGAATATTCAGCGCAAGGACCTAAGCTATTTTGAGGAAGCACTTGCAATTGAGAAGCTTATCTCAGTTTACGGGCTGACGCAGGAGAACGCGGCAATAAAGCTCGGAAAGGCGCAGTCCACTGTTGCAAACAAGCTTCGTCTGCTTCGCTTCACCGATTCTGAGCGCAGACTTCTGATAGGCGCAAATCTTTCCGAAAGACAGGCGCGGGCGCTTATCCGTATTGATGATCCCGAAAAAAGACGCGGGGTCATTGAAAAGGTTGTTTCGAGAAGGCTAAATCTCGAGCAGACAGAGCAGCTTGTAAACGAGGTGCTGTCCTCAAAAAATACTGAAAC
Source organism: Escherichia coli (assembly GCA_963641955.1). Lineage (GTDB taxonomy): Bacteria > Bacillota > Clostridia > Oscillospirales > Ruminococcaceae > CAG-115. The sequence continues at coordinate 305 of CAVIFG010000081.1, read as the reverse complement.
AAAACAGCCGGTCAAGCACAACAAAAACTTCTTCAAAGCCCCGCCGCGGCTGTACATGAACTCGATAAACTCGCTTATAAAGCGCATGAAAGAGAACAACATCCCCTGCGAAACCTCGGCGGTGAAGAGCGACTGCTTCTACGAATACGTCATAAAATTTCCGATAAACATCTGAAATGCGGAGCGTATTGTTCCACATGGAACATTTTTCGACAGAATTGTTCCATGTGGAACATTTATTTTTAAAAATACAGCGAAAAATAGCAAAAAGGGCTTTATTTTTATTATACGGTGTGATATAATAG
>CAVIFG010000080.1:0-8814 GCA_963641955.1 Escherichia coli | reverse complement strand
AACTGTCTGCTTTACGCCGTCATCAACGCCCTCGCCATAGTATTCGGCGGGAATGCCTATCTTCAGACCCTTTACGTCGCTGTTGAGAAGCGCCGCGAAATCTGGGTACTCTCTGTCCGCAGATGTAGCGTCCATGCTGTCGTGGCCGCAGATAACGCTGTACAGCATTGCCGCGTCCTTAACGTTTCTCGCAAGCGGACCTATCTGATCCAGCGAGGAAGCAAACGCCACCAGACCGTAACGGGAAACCGAACCGTAAGTAGGCTTCAGACCAACAACACCGCAGTAGGAAGCGGGCATTCTGATGGATCCGCCGGTATCCGAGCCGAGGGAGATAACAGCAGAACCCGCCGCAACAGCCGCCGCGGAACCGCCGGAAGAACCGCCGGGAACGCAGTCAAGGTTGTGCGGGTTATGTGTTTTCTTGAAATAAGAGTTCTCGGTGGAGCTTCCCATCGCAAACTCATCCATGTTGAGCTTGCCTGTTATTACCATATCCGCAGCGTTCACCTTGTTCATAACAAACGCATTGAACGGAGGAACATAGTTGTACAGCATCTTGGAAGCGCAGGTCGTGAGCAGACCCTTGGTGGAGATGTTGTCCTTAATTCCTATCGGGATACCCGCCAGCGGGTGCAGGGTCTCCTTGGCAAGCTTTGCGTCCACCTCGCGCGCCTTTGCGAGGGCTTCCTCGCGGCACATCGTAAGGTACGCGCCTACTTTATCCTCGGTTGCCTCTGCCCTGTCCATTACGGAGCGGGTTATTTCTTCTGAGCTGCATTCCTTGCTGCGCAGCATTTCCGACAGCTCGTGGGCTGACTTTTCGTATAATTCCATGTTTCGCTGTCCTTTCTGTTTATTCTACCGTCTTGGGCACAACTACGCAGCCTGCCTGCATTTTCGGTGCATTTGCGAGAAGTTCGTTTCTTGTGAACTTCTTGTCCGATTCAACGTCCGCGCGGAGCTTCATCGGGTGCTCGGGGTCAAGGCCGACCGCCTCAGTCTTGGGCTGCGGAAGCTGCTCGACCATGGAAACAATGCTCTCCATATCCTTTTCAAATTTCTCAAGCTGGTCGTCCTCAATGCGAAGTCTTGCCAGCTTTGCAAGATGTTTAACGTCAATACTCATCTTTGCCGTTCCTTTCTGTTTATTTCTGCTCGAGCATTTCCATAAGCTGCTGCTCGCTGATAACTGTAATGCCAAGCTCGTTCGCCTTTGTGAGCTTGCTGCCCGCTTCTTCTCCCGCGAGAACATAGCTCGTCTTTTTTGAAACCGAGCCGCTGCACTTTCCACCGTGCTTTTCTATAAGAGCCTTCGCCTCGTCCCGCTTCAATGTGGGGAGCGTGCCCGTGATAACAAAGGTCTTTCCCGCGAAGATATCGGACACCCTGCTGTCGGAATAGGTCATATTCAGGCCATATTCTTTCAGCCTGTTTATAAGGGCTATTCTGTGCGGCTCGCGCATGGCGGAATACACCGTTTCCGCTAGGATATCGCCGAAGCCGTCTATCTGCGCGATGTCCTCGGCGGAGGCGGACATGATCGCATCCATACTGCCGAAACGCGCGCACAGAAGCTGCGCGGAACGCTGACCTATCCCACGAATGCCCAGCGCGAAAACAAGCCTGTCCAGCTCGTTTGATTTCGAGCGCTCTATGCTTGTCAGCAGGTTGTCCGCAGACTTGCTGCCGAAGCGCTCCAGCGCCGTAAGGCTCTGTATATCCAGCGTGTAGAGGTCGGCCACGGTGCGGACAAGTTCCGCGCCGATAAGCTGCTCCGCTACAGCTTCGCCCAGGCCGTCGATGTTCATTGCGTTCCGCGAAGCAAAGTGCTCCACCGACCGCAGAAGCTGCGCGGGACAGTCGATGTTCTGGCAGCGGATAACGGCTTCGTCCTCATCGCGGACGGCCTCCGCGCCGCAAATCGGGCAGATATGCGGGATGAAATACGGCTCCGAACCATCCGCGTGCGAAACCGAGCGCACTACCTCGGGGATGATATCCCCCGCCTTGCGCACTGCTATCTTATCCCCAACACGGATATCCTTTTCGGAAATTATATCCTGATTATGGAGTATCGCGCGGGAAACCGTCGTGCCCGCAAGCTGCACGGGGTCGAACACCGCCACGGGCGTAAGCGCGCCCGTCCTGCCGACATTTATCTCTATCGAATTGAGAGTGGTTATTTTTTCCTCGGGCGGGTACTTGAATGCCACCGCCCATTTCGGAACTTTCGCAGTGGCGCCTATCTCCCCGCGAAGCGCAATGTCGTTCACCTTAACGACCGCGCCGTCGATATCAAACGGGAGCGACGTCCGCTCGCCGCCGATACTGCCGATTTTTTCGAGGATATCACTGCTGTCGCTGCATACTCGGTAGTCAGGGATAACGTGAAATCCCTGCGAACGCAGATACTCCAGCGACTCCGAATGCGTCGCGAATTCCCTGCCCTCCGCCCGCTGGATGTTAAAGCAGAAAATATCAAGCTTTCGCTGGGCGGTCACGCGGCTGTCCTTTTGCCTTAGCGAGCCAGCCGCGGCATTGCGGGGGTTCTTCGGCAGGGGTTCGCCGTTCTGCTCCTGCTCGGCGCAAAGCGCCGCGAAGCTGCTTTTCGGCATATAGACCTCGCCGCGCACCTCCAGCAGCGGAAGCTTTTCCGGCAGGCTGAGCGGAACGGTGCGTATGGTCTTTATGTTCGCGGTGATATCCTCGCCGATGAATCCGTCGCCGCGGGTAGAGCCACGCACAAGCACGCCGTTTTCATATTCCAGCGAAACGGAAAGCCCGTCTATCTTGGGCTCGACGGTGAATTCATGCGCGCCCTGTTCCGCCATTCGGTTCAGGAAATCCTGCACCTCTTCCGTGCTGAAAACATCCTGTAGGCTTCCCATCTGCACGGTATGCGGGACTTTCTCGAATGTGTTCGCCGCCGTTCCGCCTACCATCTGCGTGGGGGAATCGGCGGTCATAAGCTCGGGAAACTCCTGCTCTATCCCGCGAAGCTCGCGCATGAGGGCGTCGTATTCGTCGTCCTCGAGAACGGGAGAATCGAGGTCATAATAACTGTGGTTCGCCTTTTCAAGCTTGCCGCGCAGCTCTTCCGACCTTGCTCTTGCTTCGTTAAGTTCCAAATCTTTCTCTCCAATTTATGGTTTTAGTCCAGTTTCGCGCCGTAATCCTCAAGCGTTCCCGCCAGCGACTCGCTTTCGGTGATGACGTGAGTATATGCGTCGGGAACCCTCCCCACGATTATCGTTTCCGCCGCGACGATCGTCGTCGTGACGGGCACTTCCGTGGAAAACCCGGGTATCACAGCGTCGACATTCGCGTCGATCTCGATGATAATTCTGTGGCGCGTCTGATTTATCCCCGCCTGTGTGAACTCGCTGATGACTGACGTGGAAGCATAGCCAAGGGGCTTTACGCTCATCCCGACCGAAAAACCTCTGCCATGCAGAAGCTGAATGCCCATCAGCGTTCCAATGGGGATCTGTATATCTATCGCAGAAAGCCGCTCTATCTCGCGCTCGACCCTGTCGGCGACATTTGTTTTCAGCCTGTTTATGTTCATCACGTTGCTTTCAACGGAGATCACTTCCCCGTCATTGTTCGTGGTTAAATATACAAGCTTTGAATAATCCGTGCCGCTGCGCTCGAGCTCCGAAAGCACGGCTTCGTTGATAACTCTCGAAACTGCGGCGTGGCATTCGTAAGCGTTCACTTTCTCCACAATGGGACGGAAGCTCAGGTCTGTCAGCAATATCAGTCCGATCATTATCAGCGCCGCGGCGATAAGCCGCACGCCGAGCTTTCGCAGTATCGCGCGTGTTTTCTGCTTTATCATTCACATTCACCTCTCCCGCATAATATGCTTATGCGGGGGCGTGTGTGATTATTTATGCGTTAATGAACGCCGCAAACGCAAGGTATGCCGCGTAGATATCCGTCTTTGCGGTTATCTCGAAAGGAGCGTGCATGGAAAGCACGGGCACGCCGACGTCAATGGTATCAACATCAAGATTTGCGATATAAGCCGCAACTGTTCCGCCGCCGCCGATATCAATTTTGCCAAGCTCGCCTGTCTGCCAGATAACGCCGTTCTTGTCGAGAAGCGCTCTTATCTCGCCGACAAACTCTGCGGAAGCGTCGGATGTGCCGCTCTTGCCGCGGGAGCCTGTGTACTTTGTTACGCATACGCCGCCGTTGAGCAGCGCGGAGTTGTTCTTCTCGAACACATCGGGGAATGTCGGGTCAAATGCCGCGTTAACGTCCGCGGAAAGGCACTTGGACTTTGCGAGGACATCCCTGCCCCTTACGCCGAAAGAAGCCGCAAGGTCGGCAATGAAAAATCTGAGATACGAAGAACGCAGACCTGTATTTCCGTCGGAGCCTGTTTCCTCCTTATCGGTGAGAACTGCGACTGCGGTTCTCTTAACGTCCTTTGCTTCGAGGACAGCCATAAGCTCGGTATACGCGCAAACGCGGTCGTCCTGACCGTAAGCGCCGACAAGGCTTCTGTCAAAACCGACATCCTTTGCCTTGAACGCAGGAACAGCTTCAAGCTCCGCAGAAAGCAGGTCAGCCTCGGTGATGCCGTACTTTTCGTTCAGGATGAGCATGATGTTGAGCTTTACAGCTTCGCTTGCTTCGTCGTCCTTAAAGGGGCGGGAGCCGATGATGATGTTCAGTTCCTCGCCGCGGATAAGCTCGGTGGAGGGGCGCTTGTACTGTGCGTTTGCAAGGTGCGGAAGCAGGTCGGAAACACAGAATACGGGGTCGTTTTCGTCCTCGCCGATGTTTACAGTGATCTTTGTTCCGTCAGCCTTTACGATAACGCCGTGCAGGGACAGCGGAACTGTCGGCCACTGATACTTCTTTATGCCGCCGTAGTAATGAGTCTTGAAATAAGCTACCTCGTCCTTTTCGTACAGGGGAACCTGCTTCATGTCAAGGCGCGGAGAATCAATATGCGCCGCAACGATGTTCACGCCCTCTTCGATGGGGTCGCTGCCGATAACGGCAAGGACAACAGCCTTTTCACGGTTGATATAATAAACCTTGTCCCCCGCCTTGTAGGTCTTTTTCTTGTCGTAGGGTGTAAAGCCCTTTGCTTCTGCGGCTTTCTTTATGAATGCCGCCGCCTCGCGCTCGGTCTTGCCCTTGTCGAGGAATGCCTTGTAGCCCTCGCAGAACTTGTCGCACTTCTTGATCTCGTCAGCACTCATAATAAGTGCTGCATTCTTCTTGCTCATAAAAAGCTTTTCCTTGAGTTCCTTTGCAGTCAGTTCTTCCTTTGCCATGATATATCAATTCCTTTCATTTATTTTTCTTTATCATAAAGCCGCGTGTATATATCCACGGCCTTAGTTATCTTGTTTACATAGTGCGCGGTGTCGGGTATCGGGATAGTATCAAGATGCACCCCGTCGGACGATACGCTGCTGTCGGCGAGCCACTCGTTGACCTGCCCGCGCCCCGCATGATACGCCGCCGCTGCCGTGCTGATATCCCCGAATTCATCCATGAGATACCCCAGCAGATAGCAGCCGTATTTTATATTGGTCTGCGCGTCGTACATATCGTAATATACCGCGTCGTCATCGTCCTGCTTGAACTTTATCCAGTCGAAGGTGTCCTCCATTATCTGCATAAGCCCCCTCGCGCCGACGTTTGAAACGGCGTCGGGGCGGAAGCCGCTCTCGGTTTTTATCACCGCGTAGACGAAGTATTTGTCGATCCCGTTTTCGCGGGAGTACCGCTCAACGTAGTTCTGATATTTCAGCGGATAGGCGTACTCGAGGTACTTTTCGTACCCGAAATATCCCGCCGCCGCGATAACCAGCATCACCGCCGTTATTATAATAACAACGGGCAGCACGCGCTTTTTTCGCTTTGAACGCTTGGAGTAAGAAGTCATCTGTTGCCTTTCAGTTTTTCTGCCGCAGCCTTTGCGGCGGATATGAGTTCCTCGCGGGAACCGTTGTTTTCAATGCATATATCGGATATGCCGCGGAAAAATGCCGCATCATGCTGTGACGACAGCCGCGCCGCCGCCTGCTCGGGGGTTATCCCGTCGCGGAGGCGTATCCTTTCCGCGCAGATATTCACATCCGCGCAGACGCTGACAATGCTTGTGCACAGCCCGTCGAGCCGCGCTTCGAACAGCGTCGGGGCGTCGAGAAGCACATCCGTTTCCGCCGCGCGTATCTTTTCTATGATAATATATGTTATATATGGGTAGATAATACGGTTGTACAGTTCCCTGTCCGCCTTGCTTGTAAAAATTCTGTCGGCGGTCTTTCGCCTGTTAAGGGTGCCGTCGGGGTCGATGATGTCGGTGGTAAATCTCCGCGCGATCTCATCAAGAAATCCCTTGTCCGCCGCCGCTTCCCGCGCGCAGATATCGCAGTCTATCACAGTGTACCCGCACTCCGCAAATGTGCGGCTTACGGTGGATTTGCCCGCGCCTGACATTCCCGTCAAACCGATTATTTTTCTGTCGGAAAGCTCCAGCATGGTCACACCTCTGCTATCTTAAATCCCGCCGCGCGGATCAGCCTGTTGTAAACCGCAAGGCCTATCCCGTCCTCCGACGGCATCTCGACAAGCACGATATCCGCGCCGACATCGTCTGCATACCTAAGCAGGGCGAAAAGCCTGTGCGCCTGCAACGACGTGTCCTTGCCGTAGTCCATAAATATCCCTGCTTCGTCGACGCCAGCGCCAAGCGCCAGCACCTTTTTCCCCGCGGATTTATTTGCAACGGAGCGGCAGTATTCCGCGAATTGCTCTCCATGGGCATTAACAATGGTAACATCCGCCTTTGGAGAATAGTGCTTGTATTTCATCCCCGGGGAGAGCACACGCTCGTTGGGGTCGGGCTGGGCGGTGACGGCTTTATCCACCTCCACCTCGCCAAACTCCGAAAGCATTTCCGCGGTTATCCCGCCGGGACGGAGAATGTGTATCTTTCCGCTTTTGAAGCAGATAACGGTGCTTTCCACCCCGACGGAGCATTCGCCGCCGTCGATGATGAGCGGAATTTTACCGTCCATGTCATCAAAAACGTGCTTCGCGGTGGTGGGGCTGGGCTTTCCCGAAAGATTTGCGGACGGAGCCGCAAGCGGAAATCCGCAGGCGTCGATTATTGCCCGCGCCGCCTCGGACGACGGCATTCTCACCGCAACGGTATCAAGTCCGCCGCTGGTTGTGGACGGGATAACATCCGATTTCGGGAATATCATCGTAAGCGGGCCGCCCCAGAAGCGCTCCGCAAGCTCCAGCGCGATGGGGGGAATCTCCTTGACAAGCGGCGGGAGCATATCCATATTGCTGATGTGAACTATCAGCGGATTGTCCTGCGGCCTGCCTTTGGCTTCAAATATGCTTCGCACCGCCTCAACATTCCGCGCGTCCGCGGCAAGCCCGTACACCGTTTCCGTCGGTATGCCGACTATCCCGCCGCCGCGCAGTATATCCGCCGCCGCCTTTGCGCTCTCGGCGCTGAACGGCAGTATTTTCGTGGTCATATAAACACTTCCAATCATTCCTTGCTGCTGAGCAACTTCGCCGTCATGTCGGCAACGCGCAGCGCGTCGAAAACCTCGTCGCAGCCGCCGTTCATCATCTCGTCAAGCTTGTACAGCGTAAGACCTATCCTGTGGTCGGTCACCCGCGACTGCGGGAAGTTATAAGTGCGTATCCGCTCGGAGCGGTCGCCCGTTCCGACCTGAATGCGGCGTTCCTCCGCGATGGCGCTGTCGCGCTCGTGCAGGCGCTGGTCGTACAGTTTGGTGTACAGCATTTTCATCGCCTTTTCGCGGTTTTTGAACTGCGAGCGCTCCTCCTGACACTCCACGACAATCCCCGAGGGATTGTGGATTATCCTTATCGCGGATTCGGTCTTATTTATGTGCTGACCGCCCGCGCCGCTGGAGCGGAACGTCTGTATCGTAAGGTCGGCGGGGTTGATGTTAACGTCGACCTCCTCTGCCTCGGGAAGCACCGCAACTGTCACCGTGGAAGTTTGTATGCGCCCCTGCGATTCTGTTTCGGGAACGCGCTGCACCCTGTGCACGCCGCTCTCGTATTTAAGCTTTGAGTACACCTCGCCGCCCTCCACGCTGAAGCTTACCTCGCGGAAGCCGCCAAGCTCCGTGGGGTTGGAGCTGATGAGGTCTGTTTTCCAGCCCTGCCGCGCCGCGTACATCGAGTACATTCTGTACATCGAGCCCGCAAACAGCGCCGCCTCTTCCCCGCCCGCGCCGGCGCGTATCTCAACGATAACGCTCTTGTTATCGTCCGGGTCGCGGGGAAGCAGAAGCATTTTCAGCTCCTGCGAAAGCTGCTCCATGCGCTCCTTGCCGTCGTTGTATTCGCTGCGGGCAAGCTCGCGCATTTCTTCGTCAAGCCCGCCCTCGTCGAGCATTGCCTTGGCTTCGTTGAAGTCGCTCTCCGCCGCGGTGTATCTGCGGTAGGTTTCTATCAGCGGCGTCAGCTCCTTATGCTCCTGCATAAGCTCGCGGTACAGCTTGTTATCGGAAATAACGGCGGGGTCGGAAAGCTTCATGTTAATTTCCTCGTACCTTGCCTCCGCCATTCTCAGTTTCTCTGTCATTTATCCCTCTGTGGTATTATTTTCACGAATTACCGACCTTATTTTCTTCTCGCATTTTGAGCGCGGGATCATAAAACTGTGTCCGCACCCTGCGCAGGTCAGCCGAAAATCGGCGCCGACGCGCATGACTTTCATCTGCGTGCTTCCGCAGCCGGGATGAGGCTTCTTCATAACAAGCACATCGCCCACCATTATAT
>CAVIFG010000079.1:6470-8863 GCA_963641955.1 Escherichia coli | reverse complement strand
CCCCTGCCTTAATCACCACATCAAAAAGTGCATGGGCGTCTGTCGCGGGAATATTTCCTCCGCGGATTACCGAGCCATCGTTGATGAAGCGATAGCGTACCTGCGAAACGGCAGTAAGACCTCCGTTGAGCAGCTCACCGCGCAGATGGAGGAAGCCTCCGAAAACCTCGAATTCGAGCGCGCCGCGAAGCTCCGCGACAGAATTGCCGCCATAACAAGGCTTCAGCACGCGCAGAAAATCCTCGACTACAAGCAGGAGTACGACATCGTGGGCGCCGCGCAGAATATCGGCATGGCAAGCTTTGCGGTGGTAAAATACCGCGGCGGCAGGCTCATTGATAAAGAGAATTTCTTCATCGGCGACGAATACGACGGAGCCGCCATGCGGCGTGATTTCCTGTTGAGTTATTATAGCTCCCGCGATGATATTCCGAAAGAAATATACATCGACGAGGAATTCGAGGATATGGAGCTGATAACACAGCTTCTGCGGGAAAAGGCGGGGCACGCGGTAAAATTTGTCGTTCCGCATCGCGGCGACGGCATGGCGCAGGTGACGCTTGCGCAGAACAACGCGAGTGAGTACCTTGCACTTAAAATCGGCAGGACCGCCAAGGAAATAAAGGCGCTGGAGGATCTGAAAGAACTTCTCGGGCTTGAAAAGATCCCCGAAATAATCGAAAGCTACGATATATCCAACTTCGGCGAAACAGGCATGGTCGGCGGTATGATAGTATACCGCAACGGCAGACCTTTCAAGGCGGGATACCGCAAATTCGGCATAAAAACCGTTGTCGGGCAGAATGACTACGCCTGTATGCAGGAGGTGCTGCGGCGCCGTATGCAGCGCTATCTCGACGGGGACGAAAGCTTTAAGCCGCTCCCCGACCTGATACTTCTCGACGGCGGCAAGGGACATATATCCGCCGTGGCGGAGGTGCTCGACGAAATGAAGATAGACGTCCCGCTTTTTGGTTTGGTAAAGGACAGCAAGCACCGTACCCGCGCCATTGCAAAGGCGGGCGGGGAGATATCCATAAGCGCCAACAGGCCGCTGTTCAACCTGCTGACAAATATACAGGACGAAGTGCACCGCTATTCCATCACGTTCCAGCGGGCACGGCACAAGCAAAAGACCTGCACCCTCGAGCTTACCGAGGTAAAGGGCATAGGCGAAGCAAAGGCGCGCGCCCTGCTCAAAACCTTCAAAACCAAGCAGGCGATGAAGGAAGCCAGCCCCGAGCAGCTTCGGCAGGCGGCGAAAATAGGCGAGGAAAAGGCGGATGAGTTGTACCGCTTTATACAGGAGCGTTTCTAGGGCGCATTGAGGTAATTATATGAAAGAAGAGAGATCGGGCAGAACAGGCCTGATAATAACGCTGATAATATGCGCGGTGGGAACAATTGCGCTGATGGCGTTTTTCAGCCGTCCCGAGCACCACGAAAAGACGGACGAGCTGTTCCGCAAGCTTATAGCGTTTTTTGTTTCGGCGTGGAATACCATGCCGTGGGGAATTGTCGTGCTGGCGGGAGGACTTGTTGTTCCGCTGTTTGGGATACTGGTGCTGCCGCCTTTCGACAGGCTGACGCGGCGCGCGCCCGCAGGGTCGTTCTTGTACGACAATGTGGGTCTGCACTTTGAAAGCAGTATCGGGCTGAGATTTCTTCCGTCGCTGCTGATGTCGCTGTACCTTATAATAGCGGCGTTTATGCAGGGTGCCGACGCAAACATGAGTTTTAACCCGCCGAGCTATTTCCCCTTTGGGCAGGAAATGGGCGCGGGGCAGTGGCTTAACCTCATATTTATGGCGCTGACGCTGTTCTCGCTGCTGCTTGTCTGCGCGGAAGGAATTATAAGCGCGGGACCTTTCGGCATGATAGTACATATCCCCGTGATACTGGCGGCAAACGTGTATATCGTGGTTCTGATGGCAGGAATAATGTTCGTGTGCGTAACGCTGCTGGGCTTTATAGGAAAGCTTATCGTTTCGGCGATAGCGCTCTCCTGCTTCAGCACTGTTTCCGCAGTAACGGTAAAGCACAGGACGGAGATAAGATACATAGAAAAATAACAAGGAGATAAAATGAGAGTTATAACAGGAAAGGCGCGCGGAAGAAAGCTCGTCACGGTGGAGGGCACGGATGTTGTCCGCCCCACCACGGACGGAATTAAGGAAGCTATCTTCAGCGCGGTGCAGTTTGAGATAGAGGGCAGGACAGTGCTCGACCTTTTCGCGGGGAGCGGCCAGCTTGGCATAGAAGCGCTCAGCCGCGGCGCAAAGGAGTGCTATTTTGTGGACGCGGCGGCGGTTTCGATAAAAGCCGTGCGCGAAAATCTCAAGACAACGGAACTTGAATCGCAGGCAAAGGTATCGAATATGCCATTTTCGGCG
>CAVIFG010000079.1:0-6460 GCA_963641955.1 Escherichia coli | reverse complement strand
GTGTTCGACATAGCATTGCTTGACCCGCCGTACAATTACCGCCTGATACAGAAAGCGCTGCCGCTTCTGACGGAAAAGATGTCGGAAAACGGCGTGATAATCTGCGAGCACGAAAAGGAATGCGTGCTCCCGAAAGAAACCGGCGGGTTTGAAATAGCGAAAATTCTCCGCCACGGAAGAACAGCGGTGACGATTTACCGCCGCCCCTCCGCAGAGGAAGAGGAATGAAAGGAGCCTACCCATGAAAACAGCAATTTACCCGGGCAGCTTCGACCCTGTTACAAACGGCCATCTTGATATAATCACGCGGGCTTCGAAAATGTTCGATAAGCTTATCGTGGTGGTATTGATAAACCCGCTGAAATCCTACAGCTTCTCCATCCCCGAGCGCTGCGAGCTTCTGCGCAAGGCGACCGTGGGCATGGAAAACGTCGAGGTCGCAAGCTACGACGGGCTTCTCGCGGATTATTTCAAGCAGCGCGAGGATATCGACGTCATTGTTAAGGGGCTTCGCGCCACATCGGATTTTGAGTATGAATTCCAGATGGCGCATACAAATAAGGATCTTAACCCGCGGGCGGAAACGGTGTTCCTCCCCGCAAGCCTTAATTCAACGTTCCTGTCCTCCAGCATGGTGAAGCAGGTCGCGATGTTCGGCGGGGATCTTTCAAAGTACGTTCCCGCGACGATACATGAGGAAGTCAGCAGCAAGCTCCGCGCGGAGTTCGCCGCAAAGCGCGCCGCTGCGGAAAGAAGCCGCGCGGCAGTAAACCAGTTCAATAATACCGAAAGGAAATGAATATCATGGAAAATTCTTACTCTATCGACGATTACATTGAGATGCTCGAGGACATAATCCACAATGCCACCCGCATACCTTTCAAGAAGAAAAGCATGGTAGACGTGGATGAGCTTGCGAACATCGTTACGGATATGCGCATGGTGCTTCCCATGGAAATTCAGCAGGCGAAGAAGGTGGTTGCGGACAAGAACAAGATAATCAGCGACGCCAAGAAAGACGCCGAGGACATCATCCGCAGGGCGGAGCAGCGCCGCAGCGAGCTTATCGAGGAGAGCGACGTTATGAAGGAAGCACGCCGCCGCGCCACCGAGGCGATAAGTGTTGCGCAGAACCGCGCGAACGATATCCACACATCCACGAACGCCTTTGCGGACAATATGCTCGCCCGCGTTGAGGAGCTTATGGCGCGCGACCTTAACGACCTGCGCCTGCTGCGCAAGAACATAAATGCAGCCGGAAACGTACAGGCGAGCGGCCAGCAGCCCCCCGCAAAGCCCGGCACTGCCCCCGCGCCCCAGCAGCCGAAGAAATAACCTAATCTCTCTTTTTTAAGACAATTAACCCGATTTAACCCTGAAAAGTTTTGGCGGTTATTTGTCAAGTAGCGTAATTGCACAAATATTTTTCACAAAGTTTGTACAAAAGCGCATAGGTTAATTTGTGCTTTTTGCTTGCAAATAAGCGTCGGTTGTGTTATAATTTATACGAAGTATAATATCATGCGCCGCCCGCGCAGGGGGGGAGACCCTCCGCGTGCCCGCGGTTTATTTAGGAGGATTAGTTTTTTATGTCAAACGCTGTGGCTGTAAACGATTCCCCGACGAAAGGCCTGACCAATAAGACCCTGTCGATCTTTATTGCGGCTTTTTCCGTCATCGAGGCAGTCGTTACCTATTTCCTTGTTATCAATCCGCTGTTCATTTCCCCCGTATACAACAACGCGGAGCTGAACGAGAAGGGTATAACCTACATAGTAAAGCTGTTCGGAAAGACCTTTGCTTCCGCACAGGAGATCGCCGATAATCAGGTAATTCTTTCCCTTTCGGGAACGATACTCAACATCGTGCTGATCTACATCGTTATCACGGGCGTTCCGCTTCTGCTGTCCCTGTTCTTCTACAAGGGCTATGCTTTTGCGAAGAGCTACCTTACCGCTGTTTTCGGCGCTAAGGCTGTTATCGGTCTTGTTCCCGTGCTTATCCCCTTTGCTTACATCAGAAATTCTATGAAGATCTTCGGCGTTGCCGACGCTGTTCTCTGCATCGCGGCCTGCGTTTATTTCGTATATATCAACTCCGTTGAATATGCGGACGATATGCTTTTCACCAATGATCAGATGATCGCTATGAAGAAGCGCGGCATCAAGGGCGGCGTAATGTTCGGCCTTATGCTTCTGACAGTCGTTTTCGAGGGCTTCGGCATGGGCGCATACGGTATCAACTGGTCCATCTACCTCGGCTGGAACGATCAGGCGATCACACAGGGTATCGTTCTTATCCTCCTGCTGGCTGTGGCACTGACCGCGGCTATCATGTATGTGCGCGAGGCTGAGTGGGCTAACTACTTCTTCCTTGCATTCGGCGCTGCCACTGCTATCTCTAACATCTTCGCAGTAGTTCAGAAGGTTCTGTGGGTCGTTAAGACATACAATCCCACCAAGAAGCTTGCAAACGCGGGCGACGAGGAAGCTATCGCATGGGTAGGTCAGAACGGCATGACATCCTCCTGGTGGATGAAGACAATATTCATGGCGCTGGCACTTGTTGCTTCCGCTGTTCTCACGGTTTACGCATTCAATATTGTTAAGAGCAAGTTTACATTCAAGTTCAGCGCGGACGAAAAGAAGCCTGCAATTGCAGTTCTTATCAGCGCGGGTTCTGTTATCCTCAGCTTCGTGCTCACCATCGTTGCGATAACTGTATGGGATCACCTCCAGTACAGCTCGTTCACAATGGGCGCTATGGACTATATGTACTTCATAGTTTACGGCGGTCTGACGCTGTTCCTTGCTTGCGCGATGATCGGCGGCTACGGCTTCACAAAGTTCGGAACACTGGCGCTGTATCTGGTCGTTGCTTCCTGCAACTTCTCCACGATCTTCACAGTATTCAGCGCACGCAGCAGCTTTATCGCTGCCAACCCCGGTCTGCACGGCTACAACTACATCATCGCAGGCGTGCTGTTCATTCTGTCGGTTGTAAGCTGCTTCGGTATCATTCCCGTATTTGCAGTTAAGGACGTTGACACTTACCTTTACAACAAGCGCTATTCGTAATATTGATAACGCATTTCATGAGGGACTGCTTTCGGCAGTCCCTTTTTTGTTGGAAATATGCTTCATCAGACAGACTTAATATGCGTTTTTTGAATTTTTATTATGATAATCCGTCATAAATTTTGCTAAAGCTCTTGAATTTAATGCGCGAATATGTTAGAATAAAAAAGTATTAAAAACAAGGAGGAAACAAATGGGAAATATATTTGTAATTATCGCATTTGTGGCTTACGCTCTAGTGATCCTCGGTATAGGAATTTTCTCCTATAAGAAATCCAAGAGCATGAGCGATTATTTTATAGGCGGCCGCCAGCTCGGAAGCTGGACAACGGCGATATCTGCGCAGGCGTCTGATATGAGCGGATGGCTGCTGATGGGTCTGCCCGGAGCAATCTTTGCAAGCGGACTTACCGAAAGCTGGATCGCCATCGGTCTTTTCATCGGAACCTATCTCAACTGGAAGATACTTGCTGCAAGACTTCGTAAGATGTCCTATGCAGCGGGCGACGCAATTACCATCCCCGAATATTTTCAGAAGAGGTTTTTCACCAAGAACCCTGTTATTCGTTTCACTTGTGCGGCGATAATTTTTGTGTTCTTCCTGATTTATACAGCGTCCGCGTTCAGCGGCGGCGCAAAGCTGTTCAACTATCTGTTCGGCACGGACTATGTTGTTTCGCTGACGATAGGCGCGCTTATCATCATCTCCTACACATTCCTCGGCGGATTTTTTGCCGTATGCTGGACCGACCTTGTTCAGGGTCTGCTGATGTTTGCGGCGCTGGTCGTTGTTCCGCTGGTTTGCATTTTCCAGACGCCGGATGTTTCCGCGGTGCAGTTCCTCAATGCGGACGGCTCCGTTATCACAAATTATCTCAACCTGTTTGAGAATGTCAACGGCGATATCGCATGGACGACAATAATTTCGGGTCTTGCGTGGGGTCTTGGCTACTTCGGTATGCCGCACATCCTCGTTCGCTTTATGGCAATCAAGAGCAGCGATCTTATCAAGAAATCCCGAATCATCGCAACCATCTGGGTGTTCATCACACTTGCGGCGGCGGTTCTCGTCGGAATTTTCGGTTACATATTCCTGCATTCCGAGGGCAACGAAGCGCTTCTTTCCGAATTCACGCTGCTTGGCGACACGGAGAAGATATTCATGTTCCTCAGCGGAAAGCTTCTGCCCGGCATTATCGCGGGTATAGTTCTCGCGGCGATACTTGCTGCTATCATGAGCACGGCGGATTCGCAGCTGCTTGTAACAGCTTCCTCTGTAAGCAACGATATGTTCAAGCTTTTCAAGAAGAATGCAAGCGAGAAAACCCTTATGTGGATAAGCCGTGGTACTGTTATTGCAGTTGCCGTGATCGCGTATATAATCGCGCTTGATCCCTCCAGCTCGGTAATGGGCCTTGTTTCCTATGCTTGGGCAGGACTTGGCGCGGCGTTTGGCCCCGCGATGCTGCTTTCTCTCTTCTGGAAGCGCATGACGATGAGCGGAGCGGTCGCAGGCGTAATTGCAGGCGGCGCAGGCGTTATCGTATGGGAAGCGTTCTTCAATTGGACAGGCATTTATTCGCTGCTTCCCGCATTTGTGCTGGCTGCGGTATGCGTTATCGTGGTTTCGCTCCTGACTAAGGTCGACGGCGAAAAGGTCAACGACCTGTTCGCGAGAGCGAAGAGCGCAAGCGTTGATGTTAAGGAAAACGCGGCGGAATAATTTTCGGGATAGAAATAATAAGGGACTGCATTTTTGCAGTCCCTTTTTTTGCAGGCAAAAAAGAACCGCCCCAAAAGGCGGTTCTCATATTTACTTGTTAAAATACCTGTCAAGGAAGTCCGAGATGATATCAATAGAACCATCTATTCCGAGAGCCGAGCTGTCAAGGCAGAGCTGATAATTCTGCGGGCTGCCCCAGCGCTTGTCGGTGTAGTAGTTGTAGTAGGATGTACGCTGCTTGTCGATACGCTTTACATAATCCGCCGCGTGCTTCTCGCCGATGTTGTATACCTCGATGGCGCGCTTTACTCTGTCCTCAAACGGCGCGCTGATGAAAATATTCGCAACGTTGTTGAAGTCCCTGAGGGCGTAGTCGGCGCACCTGCCGATGATAACGCAGGAGTGCTCCGAAGCTATCTTCTGTATCGCGTTGAGCTGCGCGAAAAACAGCGTGTCGTCGAACGGCACTCCTCCCTGCCCGTAGGTCGTGGAGAGCAGATACAGGAAGCTGTTGGTGCGGCGCTCGTCGTTTTCCTCAAAATGATTTTTGTGGATGCCGCTGTCGCCCGCAGCAATGTCGAGCAGCTTGTTGTCGTAGAACTCTATGCCCATTTTCTCCGCAAGCTTCTGACCTATTTCGCGGCCGCCGCTTCCGTACTGTCTTGTGATGGTGATTATCTTGTTTGCCATATATACGCACCTCCGTGGTTGTTTTCTTGATTTGATTATATCACAGAAATTGCGTTTTGTCACCACTTTTCACAAAATTTTAATCGTATATCCTGCATTTTTGGTAGATTTCACAACTGTGGCGCAAAAACTTTGACTAAATTGCTCACTGCTTTTTCGGGAATATCATTCCCCGAGGATAATTCCGCGCAGCTCCGCAACGCTTGCCGCGATATGCGCGGGGTGACAGCTTTCCAGCTCCGCGCGGCTGCGGAATCCCCACAGGACGCCGCAGGCGTCTATTCCCGCGTTTGCGGCGGTCTGCATATCAACGGAGCTGTCGCCGACGTACAGAACCTTCGTCTTGTCCCCGCAGTGGCGGCGGCAGAATTCCAGCGCCGCGTCGGGGGATGGCTTTGTGGGATATCCCATGCCCTCGCCGATGACCTCGCGGATGGCGTCGCCGTAGGCTCCCCTGATAAGCCCTGCGGAAAATTCGTGCGCCTTGTTGGTGTTGCAGACGCAGATAATGCCGCGTTCGCCGAGCTCCCTTACCAACTCGGGCATTCCGTCATACGGGCGGGTCTTGTCTGTTTTGTGTGCGGAGTAGTATTCGTCGAAATAGGCGCGGGCGGTCTTTTCGTCCGCCGCAGTGTGCCCCGCGGGGAGCATACGCTCGATGAGCTTCGGTATGCCGTTGCCGACGAACATTTTGTATTCATTTTCTTCGTGCGTGGGAAGTCCCATTCTTTCCAGCGCGTGGTTGCCCGCCGCGGAAAGATCGCCTATTGTGTCTAGCAGGGTGCCGTCGAGGTCAAATATAACTAATTTGTACATAAAATTACCGCCTTTGCTTTGTTATGGCTTTATTATACTCCGTAAAAATGCCGCTGTCAACCTTGAAATATAGCAGAAAGTGTGCTATAATAATATCGTATATTCATTTACACGAAAGGAACATATAATTATGTTGACAAAATCTGCATTTGAC
>CAVIFG010000078.1:5415-8878 GCA_963641955.1 Escherichia coli | reverse complement strand
TGGAAACGACCCCCGTAATTATTTATAAAGAGGATTATCAGAAAAGCCTGCAAGTTATCGCCGCCTCGGACGAGGGGCTTTTCAACCCAGAAACTATCAGTGTCCTCTTCCCCGACGCGGAAATTTACGTCTGCGAAACAAAGGACGACTGTCTGAAAGCAGTAGCGGAGGGCAAAGCAGGAAGCACACTCATCTCCTCTTTCCGAATAAACATTCTGAACGCAAGCCCTCTGATGGAAGATCTTTCGTTTGCGGAAATGGCAAAGCAGATGCAGATAGGCCTGCTTGCAAAGAAAGAAAACCGCCGTGCGGCTACTATTTTCAACAAGGGAATCGAACAGTCCTCCGACCTTTTGAACGGCGTGGTTCTGGCGCAGCATTCCGTTGTGAACGACGGTATTTCCTTTGCGGAATTTGTAAAAGATAACGCACTGCTGATTTTCATTATTGCGGCGGCAATCATTTTCGTGCTTGTTACCCTGCTTTACCGCCTGTCTGTAAGCAGAAAACAGGTCGTTGCTGCACTGGAGGAAGCCAAAAACGCAAACTCCGCCAACACGGCAAAAACGACATTCTTAAATAATATGTCCCATGATATGCGCACCCCCATGAATGCCATTATGGGATTTACGGATATCGCACTGAAAAATCACCCGACGCCCGAGATAAAAAACTGCCTTGAAAAAGTCAAGCAGAGTTCCGACTACCTGCTGTCGCTTATCAATGACGTACTGGACATCAGCCGAATCGAAAGCGGAAAAATCAAGTATGATCCCGTGCCTGTCGATGTTTCGGCTGTAACGGATTCGGTGCTTGATATAGCAAACGGTTTTATGCTTGACCGCGATCTGAAGCTTGTGGTTCGGAGAGATGAGCCGGTGAAGAACTATGTCATGACGGACGAGGTGCGCATCCGCGAAATACTTATTAATATTATAAGCAATGCCGTAAAATTTACCCCCGACGGCGGCAGCATTACCTTCGAAACCTCAAAAATATCCGGAGCTGACCCGCAGCACATCACTTTCCGATGCCGCATTTCCGACACAGGCATCGGAATGAGCGAGGACTTCGCCGAGCACATTTTCGATGAGTTTTCTCAGGAAAATTCGGGCGCAAGAACGCAGTATCAGGGCACAGGCCTTGGCATGGCGATAACCAAACGATACGTTGAGCTTATGGGCGGCACTATATCGGTGGAAAGCACAAAGGGAAAGGGCACAACATTCATTGTGGAGTTCCCCTTTGAACTAGCCGAACCTATTCCAAAGAAAGAGCCCTGCGAACCTGTCGCAAAGAAAGATCTTTCAGAACTGAACGTGCTCATGGCGGAGGACAACGACCTCAACGCCGAGATAGCCACCATGCTGCTTGAAGAAAAGGGAATGCACATTACAAGAGCCGTGGACGGCGTCGAAGTGGTGGAGATGTTCAAGAGCCATCCCGTGGGCACATATGATGTAATTCTTATGGATATCATGATGCCCAATATGAACGGATATGAGGCGACCAAGGCTATAAGGCAGCTTGAGGACCGTCCAGACGGGCGCACCATTCCCATCCTCGCCATGACCGCCAACGCTTTTGCGGAGGATGTTCAGTCCGCCATGGAAGCAGGCATGAACGCTCACCTTGCAAAGCCCATCGTAATCGATACAGTCACAAAGGCAATTCTGGACAACCTTGAATCAGAGTAACAGAAATCAAATATTCGCAAAGCAATAGTATAATATCACAAAGGAAGGTACTATGAAGAAAATATGTACGGCATTGTTATGCCTGATACTTACAATATGCCTTATCCCGTCAAATGCTTTCGCGGTGGAGCGGGAAGAAACCCCTGACTATAAAGTAGCCTTTTATGCTTTCGACTGCTACCATATGCAGGACGAAAACGGAAAACGCTCAGGATACGGCTATGATATGATGCAGGGTATCTCCAAGTATCTGCAATGCACCTTTTCCTATGTAGGATATGATAAAACCGCATCCGAATGCGAGGAAGCACTGCGAAACGGCGAGATCGACATTTATACAGCGGCAAAGAAAACGCCCGAGCGAGAAAAAGAGTTCGCTTTCTCTACCCATCCTGCCATCACCTCTTTCACCTGCATGAATGTAAAAGTAGGCAACAATAATATAGTGGCCGGAGATTATTCCACATACAACGGTCTGCGTATCGGACTGCTGAAGCGCCATACATACAACAATGCTTTTCTGGAATATGTGCAGGAAAAGGGTATCGACTGCGATATCGTGTACTATGAAACTCCTACGGAGCTGAGCAACGCCCTTGTAAACGACGAAGTAGACGCACTGGTAAACAGCTATATCCGCATCCCCGAGGACGAGAAAACCATTGAAAACTTCGGCGAAACGCCTTATTACATCATGGCGAGGAAAGAAGATCAGTCGCTGATCGATCAGCTTGATTACGCCATCGACTGCATGAATGTTGAAACGCCTAACTGGCGCACAGAACTGTATATTCAATATTACGGCTCCGTAGAAAACAACCTTGAACTGACAGAGAACGAACAGGCATTTTTAAGCGAACTGCAAAACAGCGGAAAGCCTGTCACCGCCGTTATGAATCCCGATGCAAAGCCGTATTCGTGGTACGAAAAAGGAGAAGCACAGGGAATAATCGCGGACATATTCCGCGCAACAGCGGAAAAGCTGAGTTTAAATTACGAGATCATTCCTGTTTCCACCAAAGAGGAGTACGAGGAGTTAGTAGCCTCCGGCAGCGTGGATATATGGATGGATATGATCGTTAATAACGACAATGAAATCAGCAGCAAGTATAAAAGCACTGGCTCTTATCTGTCGACCACCGTGTCGGTTCTGCGCAACCGCGGCGCTTCCAAAAAAGTCATGAATCTTGCGGTGGACGACGACCATATAGCCATGAGAGAGATCATCTCGAATGTGTGGGAGGAAGCAGAGCTGACTGTATTGAATTCAACAGACGAATGCGTTAAGCAGGTTCTCTCGGGAAATGCAGATGCTGCGCTGTTAATGTCATATACGGCGCAGCATCTTGCAAGAGATGATATGCAAAACCGCCTGAGCGTTGATATTGTACCGGGCGCGTCGCTTAGCCTGTGCATGGGCGTAAATGCCAACGACAACATTGCTTTTTACGGCCTGTGGGAGAAAACTCTGGTGGGAATAGCTGACCAGGTCAGCGCGGAGATCGTGCAGAAATATCTGGAACAGAACACCACGCCTACATTCGTAGAATATCTGTTTGACCATCCCATATATTTTATTATAATTTTCTGCGGAGCAGCCCTCCTGCTTTTGATGATATGCCTATATGTGCAGTCTGCCAGAAGCAAAAAGAAGCAGGAAAAAATCTCTGGAGAGCTTGCGGTGGCGCTGAAAAAGGCCGAGGAAGCTACGATGGCGAAGCAGAACTTCTTCTCCAAAATGAGCCATGACATCCGTACTCCCCTGA
>CAVIFG010000078.1:2544-5379 GCA_963641955.1 Escherichia coli | reverse complement strand
CTTGGCATGACGCAGATCGCGCAGAAGTACAAAGGCGACCCCGAAAAG
The DNA here is from genome assembly GCA_963641955.1 of Escherichia coli. GTDB lineage: Bacteria > Bacillota > Clostridia > Oscillospirales > Ruminococcaceae > CAG-115. The sequence continues at coordinate 5,331 of CAVIFG010000078.1, read as the reverse complement.
CTGGAAAACGCCCTGAACAATGTCACCAAGGAGGGCAACTACCTGTTGATGCTGATAAACTCTATTCTGGATGTAAACCAGTTGGAGCATGGCGTCGTGGAACTTATCAAGGAGCCTTTCAATCCGGCGGACTGTCTGAAGGAAAGCGCGGATATGCTTCGTACCCTTGCGGAGAAAAAGGAGCAGCAATTCACACTGAAATGTGACTGCAATGATCGGGTGGTGATCGGCGATAAGAACCGTCTTAAACAAATACTGATCAATATCGCCTCAAATGCTATCAAGTATACAAACAACGGCGGGCATATCTCCCTTGAACTTGAGAGCCTGCCCGAAAATCGGTATCGTTTTACCTGCACGGACGACGGAATAGGCATGAGCGCAGAATTTGTACAGCACATCTGCGAGGATTACGCCCGTGCCGAGGACAGCAGGGTTTCCAAAACACAGGGCACGGGACTCGGAATGTCCGTTGTAAAAGGCTTCACCGACCTGATGGGAGGTACGCTGACAATTAAGAGCGAGCTTGGCAAAGGCTCAACCTTTATCGTGGAGATACCGTTCCCCCCCGCTTCGGAAGAGGAACGACAGGCTGTACTGCATCCTGCTGCAGAAGATAACAGCAAGCTTACCGAGTTTGTCGGCAAGAAAGTCCTGCTGGTGGAAGATAACGCACTGAACGCGGAAATTGCCATTGAACTGCTGAATACCATAGGTTTGCAGGTCGACTGGGCAGAAAACGGCGAACTTGGACTTCAAAAATTTGAGGAATCAGGACATGATGAGTATTTCGCCATCTTTATGGATATGCAGATGCCTGTTATGGACGGCGTAACGGCAACCAAGAGAATACGCCAGAGCAGCCGCCCAGACCATGACATCCCGATTTTCGCCATGACAGCCAATACATTCGCAAACGACCGAAGAAGCTGCCATGACGCGGGAATGAACGGATATATTCCCAAACCGGTCAACGTTAAGGATATTGAGAGCGCTCTTAACGTGATAGAAGATATTTAATTAATAATACAGGGCAGTGCCCAAAGAAAGAGGTTGATTACAGTGATGATCGAAAGCGGATATCAGGAACCCTTGTTTGTGATGAAAGAGCAGACTTTTACCGCAAAAATGCAGGAGAATATCCCTGCTCTGCTCCGTGAAAATCACGGTGTAGGAATTATCGGCGGTCGATATGCCGACGGACTGCCTATAACCCTTATCAGCGAGCTTGCTGTAAAAATGCTGGGATATGATTCCTCGGAGGAATTCGAATCCGCCACAAATAACCTGTTGTCCAAACTGCTCTATGTGGACAAGCTTTCAGAAGAACAGTTCGTCGAGCTTTCAAATTCAATAGAAACGCATCTTCATGCGAAAAACAGCTCACTATGGGTGAGGATCGTCAAGAGGAATTTCGAAGACAGCGGACATAAAATGTGGCTTATCTCGATCTGCGACATGAATGCGCTATATCAGAAAGAACTGCTGGTCGATCAGATCATGTTTGAAAAAAGACGGCAGGAGATTTTGCAGCAGGAGCAGCTAAGAAAGGCGAATATGCTTCTTGAACAGCAGAAATCGGAGCTTCAGATCGCATACACGCAGGCGCAGCATGCAAACTCCGCAAAATCGGATTTTCTTGCGCGTATGAGCCATGATATCCGCACGCCCATCAACAGTATCATCGGACTGTTGGAAATTGCGGAGCATTTCTCCAAGGATACGGAAAAGCTCAGGGATATCCGCGTGAAATGCCAGACGGTGGCGTGGTATCTGCTTTCTCTGGTGGACGATGTGCTGGATATGAGCAAGCTGGAAAGCGGCGAGGTACATCTTGTCGAGGGTCCGTTCCGTCTGGACGAGCTTATGAAACAGTGCCACGAAATAATCGCACCGCAGGCCGAGGAAAAGGGTCTGACATTTGTGGTCGACAACCGCCTTGAAAAAGCGGACTGCGCCCTTATCAGCAGCTCCACTCACCTGCGCCAGATACTGACAAATCTTCTGTCCAATGCAGTAAAGTATAATCGCCCGAACGGCTCTATCACAGCGACTGCGGAAGTTGAGAACGCAGACGAAGAAAATGTTACAGTTCGCTTTACAATAACGGATACGGGACTTGGCATCAGCGAAGAGTTCCAGAAAGAGATGTTCGAGCCGTTCACCCGCGAAATGTCGCAGGAAACCACAGTTTCGGGCACGGGTCTTGGGCTGCCGATAGTAAAGCGGCTGACGGATATGCTGGGAGGCAGTATTTCCGTCGACAGCGAAGTGGGCGTCGGAACCACATTTACAGTTATCCTGCCTTTCCGCAGGGACACCAGCAATAAAATCACGGAGGACAAGCACGCCGCCCACACGGAAAGCCTGCACGGCATGACGGTTCTGCTGGTCGAGGATAACGACCTTAATCTTGAAATTACGGAATACCTGTTAAAGCACGAGGGCTGTAATGTCAGAACCGCCGTCAACGGCAAGGAGGCTGTGGATATCTTTGCAAAAAGCAAGCCGTTCTATTTTGACGCGATCCTGATGGACGTTATGATGCCTGTAATGGACGGCTACACAGCTACACGCGAAATCCGCGCTATGGATCGCCCCGACGCGAAAAAAGTGCAGATAGTGGCTATGACTGCCAACGCCTTTGCCGAGGATGTTGCAAAGTGCAAGGAAGCAGGCATGGACTCTCACCTTCCCAAGCCTTTTAAGGCGGAGCAGCTTGTGGCTTCCATACTTTCTTACGGAAATCGTACATAAAATTATAATATAAATCGAGCGGCGCTGAAG
>CAVIFG010000078.1:389-2534 GCA_963641955.1 Escherichia coli | reverse complement strand
GCTGAAGTGTTCTTCGGCGCCGCTTTATTATCCGGCAAACGGATTTATGGGTCGTTCTTTCTCATATCTCACTTTTCCGGCGCAAGCTCGGGACAGAATTTTCCTCTTGACAAAACCGACAGTGTCTGATATAATAGTAACAATTTAAGACTATCATAAATTTTGACGAAACGGGTGGTACAATGTCAGACTATACAGCGCAGATCAATCAATATTCTTGTTATATTCACGAATGGAACGCTTCCTACGAGGAATATGCGCGGTCGATGGGACTGTCGTTTACAAGCTTGACCATTCTCTGCGCAATACACAGGACGGAAAAATGCACACAGAAACTTCTGTGCGAGCAGTGCTTTCTTCCGAAGCAGACAGTGAACGCCGCGGTGACGGTTTTCTTTAAAAAGGGCTGGGTGCGCCTTGAGGAACTGCCTGAGGACAGACGGAACAAGACCATCCATTTCACCGAGTTCGGCAAAGCCGAAGCGGACAGGATACTGCAAAAAGTAAGACAGAGCGAACAGCAGGCTATGTCAAGCCTGACAGAAGAGGAACGCGAAATACTGCTTTCCGCCACCAGACGCTATGTTGAAGGCTGCAAGAACGCAATGAAGGGGCTTTGAACCCCTTTCATTTTGCTCGGTTAGTCCCAAAACCGCACTGTATAATATTCAGACCTAATTAACCCTGCCACCAATGACAAAACGTCATGCATACATATGACATAAAGGAGCACCTTTTTTGGAAACACAAATCAAACTCGAACATAAGATAACACCGCGCTGGCTGCTGCTGTTTGCGCTGCCGACCATACTTTCAAGCATTTTCATGAACCTTTACACCACGGTGGACGGCATATTTGTTGCCCGCTTTGTGGATACAAATGCGCTCTCCGCCATCAACATAACCATGCCGATGACCTACCTTGCCTCGGCGCTGGGTATGATGTTCGGCACCGGCGGAAATGCGCTGGTCGCCCGTAAGATAGGAGAAGGACGCGTTCAGGAGGCACGGGAGGATTTCTCGCTGCTGATGGCGGTGGCATTTGGGTTCAGCGTATTTCTGACCGCGCTGTGCTTTGTATTTCTCGACCCTCTGTGCCGTTTTCTCGGGTCGGACGATTCGCTTCTTCACTACTGTCGCGAATATATGATACCCGTTCTGATATCACTTCCGTTTTCAGTGTTCGGAATGGTGTTCCAGCTCAGCTTTATCACCGTCGGCAAGGCGGGTTTCGGTGCATTTCTGTCCGTGCTTGGGGGAATACTCAATATAGCGCTGGACTGGCTGTTTATGTCGGTTTTCCATATGGGACTTGCCGGCGCCGCCATCGCAACAAGATACCGCTCCAGGTGGCAGCACAGCAAATAACGCTGACGAATATTACGGCGGCGTTATTATAAAAATAAACACAAGCACAAACTGATTTACAAAGAAAGGTGAAACATTAATGAAAAAAGTAGTAATTTTCGGTGCAGCGGGTCATACAGGCAAATATATCACGCGCAAAATGCAGAAAACAGAGGATATCGAGCTGTCTGTATTCGTCCGCGACCCGAAGAAATTCGGAGATATGGATTTAAGCGGTGTGAAAGTTATACAGGGTGACGCACTGAACCCCGACGATGTAAGGCGCGCTATGGACGGGCAGGATATCATGCTCTGCTCCCTTGAGGGCGACGTGCTTACGATGGCAAAGAACATAGTCGCGGCTCTGAACGAAACCGGCGTAAAGCGCATCATATGGATAACAGGCATGGGTATCCACCATGAGATAACAGGCGCCCGCGGAATAATGCTCAATATGTACGCCAAGCAGCGCCCAGAATATATTCAGGCGGCGGATACCATCGCAGCAAGCCCCGCTGTGACGACGCTTCTTCGCTGCCCCGGCATAAACGACGGCAACAACGAAAAGTACGAGCTTACCCCCGAGGGAAAGCAGCCTGCCCATAGGGATGTAGACCGTGCCGCCATTGCGCAGTGCATGGCAGATATGATCGCGGACGAAACACTCGGAGCAAACGAAAGCCTCGGCATCACAAACTGAAGGTGACAATATGAAAAATGTTCTTATTTTAGAAGGAAGCCCTCGCCCCAACGGAAACTCCTGCATTCTCAGCAATGAATTTGCAAGGGGCGCAGAAG
>CAVIFG010000078.1:0-379 GCA_963641955.1 Escherichia coli | reverse complement strand
GCTGTCTGGGCTGCAACGCCTGTCAGCGTAACAACGGAATTTGCGTACAAAAAGACGACATGGTGGAAATTATGGAGAAAATGTTAGCGGCGGATGTGATCGTTCTCGCTTCGCCGATATATTTCTACTCCATGACAGGTCAGATGAAAACAATGCTGGACCGTACTTACGCGTTCTTCACCAAGCTTACGGGAAAAACATTCTACTTTATCATCACCTGCGGAGCGCCCGAGGAATCATTTACCGAAACAATGCTTGGCGCTCTTCGAGGTTTTACCTGCTGCGTTCCCGATTCCATCGAGGGCGGTGTGGTACTCGGGCTGGGTGCTAATGCCCCGGGAGATGTACGTCAGTCACCAGCAATGGAGCAGGCTTATCA
>CAVIFG010000077.1:8377-8934 GCA_963641955.1 Escherichia coli | reverse complement strand
GATTTATATTATAGAAAGCCCAAAAATAAGTTTTGTAAAATGGAGGAAAATCTTATGTCACTTAAAAAAATCATAGCGGCTATACTCTGCACATCCAGCCTCTGCGCAGGCCTTGCGGTTCCGACATCGGCAGAAACCACCTATCCCTACATCGACGACGATATTTCTCTTGCATATGAGATCGCTGTCAATCCTACCAGTACATTGACCATAAGCTCAAAGACTGCGTCCTGCAGAAGCAGCGTCCGCAGCAGCACCAAAGTCAATATAACCGTTGAACATACACTGGAAAAGTACAGCGGATGGTTCTGGGCATGGGATGATGTTGAAAATGCTTCCTAGACCAAAACCGCGAACAGCACCAGTGTTACACTTACCAGCACTAAAAGCGGATTAGAAAGCGGCACATATAGACTGCGTTCGGAATTTACGCTGGTAGACTCCGACGGCGAAACCGAAACGTTTACTATTTACAGTGATGAAAAGAAGGTGGCATAGTTAAAGGGAAATACACCAATGATGTTACAAACACATTATGCAAACTACAATTCACAATA
>CAVIFG010000077.1:0-8270 GCA_963641955.1 Escherichia coli | reverse complement strand
CCATGGCGGCATTGACAACTACCATGCTCTCGGTAGCTATTTCAGCAAATACTGTTACAGCAGTTACCATCAACCCAGCAGAAGATACTATTCATGATTATATGGAGTTTTGCATTCCAAGGTACTTAACCGCTCAACAAATTCAAACCAGTGAAACCGTAGAATACAGCACTCCAATTGAGCTTTACAATTTTGAAAATGGAGAACTTATCGGAAGCGAAGTTTTCGTATTCGATGGCGGTGAACTTATCGGTAAAATTGACCTTTACCCCACGGATGATGGTTATTCTTCGGTTTTTGATACAGGCATTACCGACGAAATCGCAGAAGCATATTCAGAAAACATTAGCATTGCTCTTGGCTATTACGACGATGGGCTATGGCTTTATTCCGAAAATGATGGCTTTGTTTATGTTGATGGCATGAAAAATTCTGTACCTGAAAACAAGCCTTCTATTTTGCATACAATATCCATTTTGGGTAGAGTTCATAACACTACATATGATGTCATTTCCGAAGTTGATAATACTGCTACACACTCATCACGTTCTATTGCAAGCAGTTCGCTTAATGTTCAATATGTTCCTAACAGTACTGCTTGTGATCCAAAAGGTCAATGCAGTGAAGCTTGTGTAGCAATGCTGATTGGTTATCATTACAATTTGACTTTAACAGCAGATAATGTTTGGAATGACTTAAATGGTACAAAATATCACTCACAAGTCCCATATGAGGCATTAAAGTACTATGGTTATGATCCCACTTATGCGAATTCTGCAATGTCTGCTAATCAAGTATATAGCGCCTTAAAAAATAACTGCCCGGTTATCGCTAGTCTCAAAAATTCTACTGGCACTAAAAAACATGCAGTAGTAATTTACAAAATCGAAATTGATGCATCATCTTCTACATACACATTTCACGATCCAAATACTCAAAAAATAAAATCTTTCACTACATCTGGAAATCCCTCTGTGATAAGTTCATCATTATCCTACGGACCTTATACAGAATGGTATAGATACACATATTAATATCCACTTAGAAAGGAGCATTCTTATGAAAAAAATCCTCTCAATCATCATGGCGGCCGCGCTGGCGCTTTCAATGAGCCTTACAGTCATGGCGGCGGACGCGGCAAGGAGCGTAGGAAACTACTCTTCCGTGTCAACAAGATACGACTACACATGGACAAAGCTTACCCATCTTGAAAAGAACTTCAGCATGAAGAACTACAAGCTTGAGGTAAAGGAAAATGAGCTGCTGTACATTCCCAAGGGCGTAAAACTGTATCTGTACAAGGGCGCGGAAATAAACGGCAGCGTCTACGTTGAAAACGGCGGTTATCTTTACATCAAGGGCGGCGACGTCAGCGTAAGCGAGGGCGGCGCGATCTACTCGGACGGATATGTTTCCGTTTCATCCAAATCCAAGCTTACGCTCGACAGAAACAGCGAAATATTCGTCGGCAAGGTCGGGACCCTCAAGCTGTATTCCGACGAAAGCTATGACGCCGACAGCCTTGGCGATATAATCTGCCTCGGAAAGACAAGCAGCAAGCTTGATATCATCAACAAAAAAGCCATCGCCGCATATGTCAGCGACGAAAACGGCACAGTAAAATCCGACGACCCCGCTTCGCTTCTCCCGACCTATGATCAGTTCAACTCTCCTATGGGCAGCGTGGACTGGGGCAAGAAGCAGAGGATAGTGTTTGTTTTTGACAAGGGCGCCTGCCTGAGAACAGACAAAAGAGCCCGCGGCGGGGACTATTACTTCAAATTTGTCGGCAACACCTGCGTTGGAGCGATCGGAAACTTTACCTATAATGACCCGGACGGATTTAGCGGCATTTATTACAATGAGATCGCAACCATCAATGGCAATGATTATTGTGTGGATGTCAGCATCGGCGTTAGTACCGTTGAATTGACGGACGATCTTAAATCCGTTAACTTCTCCGATTCCGATTCTATGGTGGTCGACGCCCTCAGCGACCTTTCCAAGCACAAGTATCTCGGGAAGTCAAAGACATATCTGCCTATCTTCTTCGGAAACGCACCGACAGACCTTTATCTTATGGATAACGGCTATATCATAGCTGTAACAAAACTCGGCACCGACAATAATTACGCCGACTATTACAACAAGACCGAAAAGGAACTTGAACATATCTACGAATATTGCTTCTATAAGCCAGTTTGATTTCGCTATAATTGCGAGTTAACATATCGTTTTCCCTCTTTTTCCGCTTGCTCCGCCCGAAAAGCTCTGAATTTATTTCGGAGCTTTTCAGGCGGGGTGGCGGGCTTTTTTATTTTGGGTGAATTTCCAACAACATTTCCCTCATGCCTTTTGAGCCCGGTTTTTACAAACTGCCCTCGCAACGGACGCGGAACGAAATACCGCCGCGTTCCATGAAGCTATCCCAAAAACTTATCTCCTGGGGCTTGAAAAATGCGGTCAAATGCGTTATAATCAGTATGGAATGTGGTTAGTCACGCCTACCCACAATAAAAAGCAAGGAGAATCAACATGGAAATAAAGCAATTCGGAAACAAGGACGGAAGGAAGATAATGCTGCTGCACGGAAATCTTATGTGCTGGAAGCAGTTCGAGGATATAATACCCCTGCTGAAAAATGAGTACATGGTTTATGCTGTGAGCTTCGACGGCTTCGACGGCACGGGGACGACGACCTACACCACAGCGCAGGGGCAGGCAGAGAAGCTGGCGGATTATATCGCCGCAGAATGCGGCGGGCGGATAGATATGCTGTATGCGGAGTCCCTCGGCTGCGGGCCCGCGATCTTCCTGAAGTCCTCCCCGATGGTGCAGATAGGGCACATGATACTGAGCGGCCCGGAATATCTTGACTACGGCGTGATGAACAAGCCGCTGCTGAAAATAATGCCGCAGAAGCAGTATCGCACGGCGCGGGACAAGTCCATGCCCGCGTGGGTGCTGAAATTCATGGGGCAGACGGAGGAAGGAATGCGGACGATGATGAGCCGTATCCCAGACAACATCAGCCTTGAATCCGTCCGCGCCACATGGGAGGCGGGACTTTATCTCTACCGCACGGATTATAAGGTGCAGCCCGACGCCGCCGTTGCCTGCTGGTACGGAGAGAAAGAGGGGCACATGAAAAAGGCAATACAGAAGCTCAGAGCCGCGTATCCGAAGCTTACGGTGCGCTGCTTCGCGGGGTACGGCCACGGCGACATCATCAACCACCCGCAGCAGCTTGTGGACGAGATGATAAAATTCATGGCGGAATGATACGCGGTCAATTTTCCCGAATACCCCCGCAGGTGCGCCGCCGTCCATGAAAAAAGGAGGACAAGGCACGGCCGCTTACAAGGACGGCGCATAAATGTTTTGCCCGCATGAATTTTCGGCTTCCCCGATATAAAACTCCCCCGGAACTTTTTTTCGTTTCGGGGGAATTTCTATGGGCAGTTGCAAACGGACAGCCTGATTATAACAATATATCCGCAAGATCCGTTCAGAACCTCCACTGTATCTCTATCCTGTCCTCCCATAGCAGCACCTTGGCGATGAACTGCCCCGCAATGTCCCGCTTCATTTCCAGCGGCATTTCCTCAAACTCGTCGATAAGCGGGATAACATCGCCGTAAAGCAGCCTTGGCTTCGCCGCGGCGCCGAGCTTGTCCAGCTCCCGCCGAACGCCCTCCCGCTCGGATATGAGCCGCTCCAGCTTCTCTTCGAGCACCTTTCCTATTGCCGAGGAGGTTTCCGCGATTTTGTCCACAAGGTTGTCTATCTGCGTGCTGAGGCTTTCCAGCTGCATTTTCAGCTTGTTCGCTTTCGGGGAGGTCTGCGGCTTTTTCTCGTCTATCATTACGTCCCGTATCTCGTCGAATTTATGCTGCAGCTCCGAAAAAACCGCCCGCTCAACATCGGATATCTCGGGCTTGCCATCCACCCCGCCGCACAGATGAAGATTAGCCCTGCCAGTGCAGTAGAAGTACTTCCCGCCCATGGCGCGCATGGAATACCCACACTTTCCGCATTTGATAAGCCCCGTAAGCCAAGAATACGCGCCGCTCTTCCCTTTGTTTATCTGCGCGTTCACGTCAAGCTTACGCTGAACGGCAAGCCATAATTCCGCGGGGATGACCCCGTCGTGCAGGCCTATGGACAATACATGGTCGTGTACATCGGTGTATTTTCGTTCGTTGGACTCGCGCTTTCCGTACAGAAAACACCCCCTCTCCCCCGTAAAATCCTCCACGGGGTTGGATATCCTCGCGCCCTTGTCCTTGAAATATCGGTACACCTCCACGTTCGCGCAGACATACACGGGGCTTCTTAACAGGCGGCTGACCTTGCTGCTGTCCCATGCCGTCCCGCCGGGGGAGGAAATTTCCCGCTCGTTGAGCGCTTTCACGATATCCCCGAGGGAGCGTCTGCCCTCGCGATAGGAAGAATAAATATACTCCACCGTGCTGATATCCGCATTCGGAACAAGCACGGATGTCTTGATACCGTCTAACTTTGCGGGCGCCTTGTCGAAGCCGAATATCGGCACCCCGCCGAGGTACAGCCCCTTTTCCCCGCGAGCGTAATAATTATCCTTAACGCGAAGCAGGATGTTCTCACGCTCCAGCTCCGCAAACACCATGATTATCCCCAGCATCGCCCTGCCTATCGCGGTGGAGGTATCGAATGTTTCCACCGTGGAAGCAAATTCAACGCCGTATTTCTTGAATGTTTCCATGAGGTTGGAGAAGTCGTTCAGCGAGCGGGAGATCCTGTCCAGCTTGTACACGACCAGCTTGTCTATCCCGCCGCTCTTTATGTCCGCAAGGAGAAGCCGGAACTGCGGACGCTCCAGATTCTTGCCGCTCCAGCCCTTGTCCGAATATACCCTGAAATCCTCCCCGCAGCAGCGCTTACAGGCTTCTATCTGCGTTTCGATGGAGATACTGTCCTTTTTGTCGACGCTCTGTCGTGCGTATATCGCAGTCATGTTTTCACTTCCTTTTTTGCTATGTCACGCGGTTGTAAGGGCGCGCTTTTCGGCGTGGTATTTGAGAAGCTGCTTGTATATCTCCCGTGCCGCGGATTTTTTCAGCTCCTCCCGCTGCGAGGCGGGGGCGGTAACGGCGGCGGTTATTTTGTATGTAGTCATGGCAATGGCTCCTTTCATCATTTCGCTATGGTGTCAGGATGAGCGTTGTTGCTCCGTCGCTATAATATATTATTGAAAATGAGAATTATGATTATGAAAGTAAGGCTGTCTTGTTATACTAAGCCTTAATCCGTAATTGTCGGTTTAAATGTCATGCTTGTCGCAGATATCTCCATGCATTAACATTTTATTGCAATATATGATAGTGACTCCTGCCGAAGAACGCTAAAATTAATTTAAGCGACACATTGATAAATGCTGCGGCTTATGTGATTCTTCTTTTTGCAGAATGTTTGTCCTAAGTTATTTCCAACTTCACCGCACCGACAGTATCGGTATTACGGTTCTCTGTCTATACTTCTTCGCCCGCTTTGAATAATAGTTATGCTTGCATGGTCGGTTGTGATAACGCTGCTGTAAGCAATTACCAGCAGAATATACAGCCGCTGAACATAAAATAGTAAGGGCAACACCTGCTGCAAGGTGCTGCCCTTATTATTTCGGACGATCCGCGTAAAAAACAGAAATGCTACAAATACGCAGATATCATAATCGATTGAAAAAAACACTTTTGCTGAAGATAGGTCTAACATTGCTGCGCCTTTCCATCCCTATCCACCCCCGACAGCATCGACTGGAAAGAACCCACCCCCGAAGAGATAAAGAACCGCATTCTCGACAAGACGAAATCGGGTTCTATCCTGCTTTTCCACAACGACCTTGCGAACACCACCGAGGCGCTTCCGCAGATACTCACCGAGCTGAAATCGCGCGGGTTTGAGTTCGTCCCTGTCAGCGAGCTTGTCTATAAGGACAACTACACCATCGACGCCAACGGCGAGCAGTCGCAGATAGTTCAGAGCAGCCTTGATGTCAACGAAATAGCGGATATGTCCGATGACGAGATACGCGCGGTAATAGCGCAGAATGCTGATAAGCTTGCCGCCGCTGGCTTCACCGAGGAGCAGGCTCTCGCCGCAGCCGCTGCGCTCAAAAACAACGACGATATCCCCGAAGAAGTGCAGGCAGTCATCTCGCAGTTTGCGGACGCGCTTCCCGTTTCTGCGGGGGATGGCAGCGATAACACTACCGTCGAAGCGGCTGACAAAAACCTCGGCGACGATACTACAGACAATGACACCGCAGCGGACGAACCCGACAAGGACGGCGATACTTCCGATAACGACAACACAACCGACGAACCCGACAATGACGATACCGTCAGCGAGCCTGATAAGGACGGCTCCGTAACCTCCGAAAGCGAAACCGAAAGCACCTCCGAAACCCTTCTCAAGGGCGAGGGCACGGACAGCACCTCTTCCAACGAAGCCGCAGACCAAAAGTAATAATCACAAAAAATCCCCGCACAACCTTATCGGAATGTGCGGGGATCTTATTTTACACTGTCTGCGCGGTATGCTCCGCCCTGACCTTTGCGCTGCTCTTGGCGCTGTATTCGGTAACGTTGAGAATGGTTTCTCCGTCTATTTGGAGCGCGCATGGCTTGTCAAATTTAATCGTGACTTCATCCGCCCTTACAATGTCGATACACTCGGTATGCTTGATATGCTCGCCCTTGAATATCGACGGGAATATCATCAGCGTTTTAAGCTTGTTGGAGCCGTGCCAGATGACCACGGAGAATTTTCCCTCGGGATCGTCCCTGCGCTGAGCGGGGGCGGGCATCATTCCGCCGCCGTAAAATCTGCCGTGCATGGTGGGGGCTATCCACACCTTTTTGTAGCGTTTTTCCGCGCCGTCAACTGTAACCGTAGCGTCGCAGGGCTTGAACGCACCAAGCAGTCCCTTTATCGCTATGCTTGTGTAATTAACGGGCTTGCCGTCGGCTTTCTCGCGCATTTTGTCGCCGACCTCGCAGCAGTAGCCGTCGATGCCGAAGCCTATCGCATTGAGGAAGCGGGTTTCCTTTCCGTTTACCGTAACGGTCGGCAGGTCGGTTATGTAGTCGTTTATCTTAAACGGAGCCGCGCCCTTTTCCTTTCCGACATCCCGGAGGAAATCGTTGCCGCTGCCCGCGGCGTAATACAGGATATCGTTGTTTATCGCGACATTGATCGTGTCGTTTACAAAGCGGTTGAGCGTTCCGTCGCCGCCGCAGATTATCACCTTATCATCCGCACCCAGCGATGAAAAGAACTCCGTATAATCAACCTCTGCCATGCTTTTGAACGTAAGTTCTCCATCCTTGTAAAATTCGGACAGCTTTTTTGACTGCTCCCCGCAGGTATTGTTCCCCGCGAACGGGTTGTACAGCGCGTAGATCATGTTCGCTCCTCCAGTTCCCTTTTCATAAGCGCGGCGCAGTATTCGCTGAGCTCGGATGTCTTTGTGGACTTCACCGTTTCCGCGTCTATGGTTTCAAGTATTTTTATTGTCACGACGGTCTTTCTGAACCGCCTGATGTTTCTGAAAATATTCTCCGTGCCCTCTATGGTGGAAACCACGATGGGCTTTCCCGCTTTCTGCGCGACCTTCAGCACCGCCGCGTGAAACGGCAGCAGCCTGCATTCCTTGCTGCGCTTTCCCTCGGGGTAAACACCGACGCTGTTTTCCGTTTCGGTGAGAAGCTTCGCGGCGCGGTTCACGGTTTCCATCGCCTTTCGGGGGCTTTTTCGGTCTATCGGCATAAAACAGCAGCGGTGGATTATCCTGCCGTACATGGGTATTTTGAAGTTCTCCTTTTTGGAGATAAAGGACAGCTTGTACCGCTTGAAAACCGTCCACTGGATTATCGGGTCGTAGTTGGAGCGGTGGTTGCTGATGAAAAGGAAGTTGCCCTCCGGCGGGAATTTGTCCTCCCCGCTGATATCATACCGCACGCCCAGCAGCCACAGCACCACCGTTGTAGAGCCGTCCAGCAGAGCGCGGAAGAATTTGCTGTCGCGGTCGTACTGCTTCTTTGTGTCCACAAAAAGCCCGCACACGAACAGGAACAGGCACGGAAGCAGTATCAGCGCAAGAATACCGAGAAGCACAAACAGAACTATCTTCATTTTCATCCCCCCGCAGCTCGAATAATGTCGTAATATAAGTATAACATATAATCATCCGCTTTGCAAGTATCTTGCATAAAATAGGCACACTGTTGACA
>CAVIFG010000076.1:5266-8942 GCA_963641955.1 Escherichia coli | reverse complement strand
ATATGGTGTCGCGTCACCATACATACACCAACATCGACGGAACAGATATGCAGATACTCATAGAAGCGGATTTCCTTGTAAATCTCTATGAGGACAACACATCCCGCGACGGCATTCTTGCAGCATATCGCAATATTTTCCGCACAGAAAACGGGAAGAGGATTTGCCGCGATATGTTCGGAATTGAATAAAAAATAAGCTCCCGTGCGTTCACACGGGAGCTTTATTATACTTTACAAAATTTACGCTGCATTATCTGTGGGGCGCTCGGGAGGATTTCCGCCCATCTGGCCGCCGTTATTGGGACGGTCGTGCTTTCCGCCAAAGCCACCGCCAAAGTTGCCACCAAAGTTTCCGCCGAAATTACCGAAGCTTCCTGCGCCTGTTACGCCATTTCCGCTTACGCCATCTGTAACCGTTACGGAAGAAAGCTCTGTATCATCGGCATAAACGGTGTAGGTTTCCCCTACGGTAAGATCCGCCGAGGAGAAAATAAGCGACTGGCAGGCTTTCGGAGTTTCAACGCTGAGAACTGTTTCTCCGTCGGAATTGCGCACCTCTATCGAAGCGCCTGCCTGAACATCGGCATATATCGAAATGCACGGCTGCGAAAGCGTGCTTGGAGCCTGCGCCATGCCCTTGGAACCGAGGGCGATAAGTGTTCCTCCGCTAAGCGCAAAGGAATCATCGTAATCAAGAGCGCCGTTTCCGTCGTCCGTCGGGCCGAACACAACAACTGTTCCTCCGCTCATAGCCACCGAGCCGTTGGAGTCGATGCCGTCGCCCTGTGCGTTGACGGTAATGCTGCCGCCCGCGATGGAGATATAATATTCGGATGTGTCGCCTGTGAAGCCGAAGAACTCGCCGCTGTCGCCGCCTGCGGCATTCAATCCATCATCATACGAAGTTACGTCAATAATGCCGTCGTTAATGTCGATGCTCTTTCCCTCAAGACCTTCATAACATACGGGGATAGTGATATTTCCGCCGCTGACGGTAAGGTTTTCATCGGCATGGACACCGTCGTCGCCTGTGGAAAGCCTGAGCGTACCGCCGTTTATAACAGCGTTTCCGTTTGAATGAATGCTGTCGTCCTCGGAATCAACGGTTATTGTGCCGCCGTTTATCTGAACCAGCGTACCCGCCTTGATCCCCTTCATGCTGATGGAATCCTCGGTATTGTCCATCTCGAACGGATTCTTGAAATCAAATCCGCTTGTATGCTCAACGGACGCGCTTCCGCTGCCGGTATAGATGTCGATTGTGCCGCCGTCGATAATGATTTCGGTTTCAGCCTGAATAGCGTCCTGACCGGAAGTTATCTTGATGTTTCCGCCAGTGATATTTATATATCCAAGCGTAGCATCATCGGAATTTGTGGTTTTCATACCATCGCCGACAGAATTGATAACAATATTCGCTCCGCCGACGATAATGTAATCTCTGCCCTTTATTCCGACATTCGCAGATGTAACATTGATGGTGCTGTCGCATATCTTCAGGCCATCCTTGCACTTTATGCCGTCATTGTAATTGCCCGTAACATTCAGTGTGCCGCTTCCGTTGATGATAAGGTCGCAACGGCTGTATATCGCCGCATCGGGTTCATCTGCGCCGTCCTCAAGCGTATATTCCGCCTTATCTGCAAGGGAGTTTTCCGTTCCATCGGCAAGGGAAATAGTAAGCTTGCCCGCATTTCTGCATTCAATTGCACTGTTGTTTGTGCTGGTAAGTTCAACGCCGTTCAGAAGCAGGGTAACCTCATCGTCGTCACCCGCTTCAACAATTATCTTTCCGTCGGAACAGCTTCCCGTTACCGAATAGACGCCCGCCGAAGTGATGGTCACAATATTTCCCGAAACGGTGATACCCGTTCCCGCCACCGCGGCGCCGTTTTCCGAAAATTCTACGGAGCTTTCCGCCGCGAGCGGCACGGCGCTGTCGCTTGCACTAAGATCGGTTATCGCGCATTCTACGGTGCTGTCAACGCTGCCGGAAAGAAGCGGGCTTACCGTGTTTGAACCGCTGCTGCCGTTTCTGTCGGAGCAGCCCGTAAAGGCTACCGAAATTGCGCAGAAAGCGGCAAGTGTTCTGAAATTCATGTTCATTTTATATGCTCCTTTCGGGCATCAAAGCTCTTCGTGGTTGTCGATAAGAATTCCGCAGGAAACCATCAGATTTCCGTTTCTTGTGCGTATCTTGTCAAGCAGCTCTTTCTCCTTGGCTGCGTCTTTCAGAACAACTTCATATCTGAGGTCGAATATAGTTCCCATGTTCGTTGTCTTTGCGAGGGTCAGCTTGTAAGAACTGAGATATTCCGCAAAGATATCATCAAAGCAGCCGGTGTAGTCCATATCCTCGGGGATAAGCACGCGGAGCTGTTTTACCGTACCTCTTCTTCTGAAAGCAGGCAGGAAGCTGATAACCACCAGCACAATACCGATAAGCACTGCGATCATCGCGGCAAATCCGATGTATCCCATTCCCGTTGCAAGACCTATCGCCATTGCATAGAAAATGAAGCAAATATCGCGGGCTGAACCCGGCGCCGAGCGGAATCTAACGAGATTGAACGCGCCCATTACCGCAATTCCCGCTCCGATAGAGCCGCTTACGAGCATTATCACCGCCTGCACCAATGCGGGAAGGACTGCCAGCGCGGCCGTGAGGTTTTTCGAACCGCGGGGATTATTCAGTCTGTATAAACCTGCCGCCGCCGCTCCTAAAACTATCGAAACCGCAGTGCAGATAAGCGCTGACTCTGCTGTAAGTCCTGTTGTGGAATCTATGATACTTGTGAACATATGTTGTTACTCCTGTTGTCAGATATTGTAGTTTGTTTCATTTCTGCGGCGTAAGCGCTGCCGTATTTCGAGAAAGAGCCGGGATAAAGCTTCAATTTTGAAAGCGTTTCGCACATCCACAGCGGAACCGCCCCCGCGCTTTTTATCTCCATGACCCTGAACGGCTGCCCCTGTACGATGTCGCCGCCGTCGCCGTCGCGAAGATCAAGCTTATCCGTCCTGCTGCGTATGTTTCCGTCGAATGTTATGCGGAATTCCACATCGTCATTCCCGAAAAACGCCCGCCTGTCACAGCAGATGATCATTTTCGGAACCAACCCGCAGCGGCTTATCATGCTGTCGATTTCCCTCATGACCTGCGTATCCGCCGTGGGATGAACCCCTGCGGATATGTAGTCGTAAAGCTCTTTATATGTCATCTCGGCGCGGCGCTTGTACACAACGCCCTTGTATTTCTTCTTAATTTCAAGAAATGCCTTGCTGTTGTCATTCGGGACACCGTATGTTCTCAGCCGCAGTTTTTCCTTGTATATCGGCTTATCCAGCGAGCGGCGTATAAGGTCGCTGTTTTCGCTGTCGCAATAAAGGCTGCATACAGTGTGCTTCCCGTATTTATCCTCGGTCATATGCGGAGCCATCGCACTGCGGACCGACGCATATTCAGCTTCGGAAAGGAGATATTTCACTTCCCTGCGCATGAACGTATTTGCGTATGCCATCTGTCCACCTCCATTGCTTCTGTCGTTGTTATGTTAATATTATAACGTTGCTATGTGAAAAGCATATGATAATAAATGAACAAATTCAGATTAATTTGTGGCATGACGAAAAAAACTCCGACTTTTTGAGCCGGAGTTTGTGTTTTTTATTAA
>CAVIFG010000076.1:0-5256 GCA_963641955.1 Escherichia coli | reverse complement strand
CGTTAACCGCATATCTCGGCGGCAAGCTTGTTAGCGCGGGCATAAATTTCCTCAGCGTCAACCGTCGTAAATTTTCCGTTTTCGTACAGAATTTTTCCGTTGACGACCGTCATTGCAACATTCTGCTTGCTTCCCGCGTAAACGAGATTTTTCGGAATATTATGAAGCGGCTGCATATTCGGCTGCGAAAGGTCTATAACGGCGAAATCCGCAAGCTTGCCTGCTTTCAGCACATCGCAGTCGGTAAGGCCCATGCAGAGCGCGCCGCCCTTTGTCGCCATCTCAAGCACATCGTAAGCGGAGCACGCGGACGCGTCCTCCTCGCGTATCTTCTGCAGGCCCGTAACGAGGAACATTTCTCGGAACATATCAAGGCAGTTGTTGCTTGCCGCTCCGTCAGTTCCTATCGCGAAGTTTTTCATGCCTTTCCTGCGCATATCGCATATCGGCGCAATGCCGCTGGCAAGCTTCATGTTCGATGCGGGGTTTGTTACCATCCACAAGCCTTTATCGCGGAATATTTCGATATCCTTGTCGTCGAACCATACGCAGTGAAATCCTCCGCCGCCGTATTCAAGCATACCAAGCTTGTCGAAAAGCTGCGTGGGCGTCATACCGTATCTTTCGCGACAGCCCTCGACCTCGGATTTTGTTTCGCTGTTATGTGCGAACACGGGTGCCTTGTATTTCTGCGAAAGCGCCGCCATGCCCTCCATTATCTCGCGCTTGGTGGTGTACTCCGCATGGAATCCGAACTGATAGGATACCAGCGGGTCAAGGGAATTGTAGGTGTTGTATTCCTCCTCGCAGGCTTCGACAGTCCCGCCGAAATCATTGATGGAGCCGCATATTACCGTGCGGAAGCCCATATCAATATTCGCCTTTGCATAAGAGGGCAGCTTGAAATACATATCAAATGAGGACGTAATGCCGCTTGTGAGGTATTCCATATTTCCAAGCTGGGTGAAAACGTAGATAGCCTCTTCGGTGAGCTTGGCCTCCCGCGGGAAAACCTGCTTGTTCAGCCAGTCGGAGAGCGGCATATCATCAGCAAAGGAGCGCAGGAACGTCATTGCGGTATGGGTGTGCGCGTCCTTGAAACCGGGGATGATAAGGTTGCCGTTAAGGTCTATCTCCCTGTCGAAATCCTTTGCGCCGTTAGGAGCGCCGATATAGGAAATACGCTCGTTTTCAGTATGCAGCTCGCCGTTTATCACGGTGTTGTCCTGCATGGTAAGTATTCTTGCGTTGTAAAATCTGATCTTCATATATTCTCCTGTTTGCGGGATCTTATCACTGTTATCGCGGCAAAATGCTTTATCGTAAAGCTTTCGGGGACGATCTGACCGAGAAGCTCAAGATGTTCCTTTTCAAATTCCGCGATTTTCTCCGGCGGAAGCGAAGCGCCTATTCCGCGGCAGGCTTTCATTCTTCCGTTCCAGCTTTCCCTTGTAAATGGCACATCCAGCAGGAATGTTTCAGCGCTCTCCACCTCGAAATACGGCAGATAAGCGTCGGGAATCTCGGTCTTGTGAACTACCTCGCCCTTGCCGCTCCAGCTGGGATTATATTTAAGGACAAGCTCCTCTGTTGCGGCGGCAGTCTTGTCCTCAAACGGAAGCCATTCCATCGAAAGCACCGCAAATCTTCCGCCGCTCTTCAGCACGGAATAAAGCTTTTCCGCAAGGCGCTTGTGGTCGAAATACCAAAAGCACTGGCATGCAAGCGCATTGTCAAAGCTGTTGTCCGCGAAAGGAATATCCTCCGCGCCGCTGCATACGAAATCAATATCCATGCCGTTTTCCGCCGCAAGGCGCTTCGCCTGCGCTATCTGATTTTCGGAAATATCCGCTCCGGTAAAATGCGCTCCCGTGCCGTACAGAGCCCGCGGAAGAACTCCCGTGCCCGTGCCGATGTCCAGTACGGATGTGCCTTTTTTGCAAAGCCCAAGCTCGATTATCCTGTCGTAAAATTCTTTCGGATATATGTCGCGGTACTTCGCGTAATCATCCGAAGTCCTGCCCCAGTCAAAGGGCTTTCCCGAATCTATTTTATTGTTGATCATCGCTCTTATCCTTTCCGAAAAGTTTCGCAAGCGACTCTGTGTACGGATACCTTGCAATTCCGCGCTCGGTGACTATGGCGGTGATAAGTTCCGCGTCGGTGACATCGAACGCAGGGTTGAAGCATTTTACCTCCGGCTCGGCAACGGGCTGTGCGAAATATCCATGCTTCACTTCGTCCGCGCTTCTTTCCTCGATGGTGATATCATCTCCGCTCGCGCAATTGAAATCTATCGTGGAGCTCGGGCAGAAAACATAGAAAGGTATTCCGTGGTACTTTGCATTCACTGCTACGGAGCGTGTGCCTATCTTGTTTGCCGTGTCGCCGTTTGCGGCTACTCTGTCACAGCCGACAAAGCAGGCGTTTATTTTCCCCTGCTTCATCAGCAGCGAAGCTGCATTATCGCATATCAGTGTGACATCTATCCCTGCGTGATTAAGTTCGAACGACGTAAGCCGCGCCCCCTGCATAAGCGGGCGGGTTTCGTCGCTGAAAACATGGAACTCGTATCCCTTTTCCTTGCCGAGAAGCAGCGGCCCAAGCCCCGTGCCGTATTCCGAAGCGGCAAGTGCGCCCGCGTTGCAGTGGGTAAGGATGCCATCGCCGCTTTTGACCAGCGACAGTCCGTACTCGGATATTGCGCGGCACATTGCCTTGTCCTCTTCGTATATAGCGGTGCATTCTGCCTTTAATACGGGAAGCTGCTCGTCCTTTGCCTTTGCGCATTTTTTCGCGGCGGCAAGCATTCTGTTCACCGCAAACGAAAGATTTACCGCCGTCGGGCGGGATTTACAAAGATACTCCCCAGCACGGGAAAGATCGGCGTAGAAACCATCGAAATCCGTTTTTTCTATCTGCTGCGCAAGAACGTACATTCCAAAACCCGCAGCAATGCCTATCGCAGGAGCGCCCCTTACTCTCAGCGAAAAAATCGCTTCATATATGCTCTCGGCGGTTTCAAGCCGAAGAAACTTGACGGCATTCGGAAGCAGCGTCTGATCAAGTATCTCGACCGCTTTGCCATCCTCCGAAAGCCTTACAGTAAAAAGTTTGTCCATAGCATTTTTACCGAAAAAGCCGCACAACGTCTGTTATTACGCTGTGCGGCCGTCCTTTAGTTAAAGTAAACCAGCTCGCTGTCCGCAGGCTGTGTGGGGGTAATGCTGTCCGCCGTAATAACGGGTCCGGTGCCCTTGTAAACAGGGTGCTTTTCTCCGATGACCTTGCCGCAGACCTCTACCCAGTCGCCGTCCTTGAATTTGCTTTCGTCCGGCGATTTTACGAGTATGCCTACCACCTGGATATCATCCGCGCAGCAGGTCATAGCACGGCGGGATATTACAAAATATCCCTTCGGAACGTTCGATGCACGGAATACCATTCCGCGGACGCGGACGTTCTTGCCCTTGTACCTCGGCGCATTGCTCATGATGTCGATATACCACAGGCCGAAATCATCATGCACGATGTCAATGGGGTCGGCATTAACGTCGAACGGCATTTCATCGTCACCCTGAAATCCCTGTTCAACAGAACCGTCGGTGTACTCAAACATCATGTCGATTTTGGGATTAAGAGCCTTTATGCTGCGGCGAAGGCGCTTTTTGTCTACCTTGCCCTGTTCGCAGCGGTTGAAGATGATTATATCAGAAATAGCGATATTGTCGGAAAGAAGCTGACGCATATTGTTCATATACATATCAAACTTCGAATGGTCGACGAACATGAATATCTGATAAAATATCCAGCTCTTCGGCGCCTTTACCGCCATGTCGCGGAGGCTCCACATACCGTTGTATTCCAGCATTACGCGGGTGGGCTTATGCTTCTTTACAAGTTCCTCGAGATTTGCTTCGTTGAAGTCTGCCTCGTCCTCGATGAATTCAACAACAGAATTGGAGGACTTGAGCACCTTTGCGTCGTACTCAACCTCGCCATCCTCGCAGGCGATGATAAGCGTGCGCTCGCCCTTGCTGAACTGCTTGTCAGCTATGGTTTCGAGGATAAAGGAGGTTTTTCCGCTTTCGAGGAAGCCTGTTATAAGATATACGGGAAGTTCCATAATGAACCGCCTTTCATTTGATAATTAAACTCCGAACAGAGCCTTGATCTTGTCCTCGGCGAGCTTGGAGCCTATAACGCACATTCTGCCTGTTACATCGGCGGCGCCGGTGCGGATCTCATACTCCTCGGGAACGAAGTCAAAGTAATACCATACACCCTCTGCGCCCGCAACGATTCCCTTTGCACGCAGAACAACGCCGTACTCCTCGGAGGAAAGCGCCTTGAGTGCATTTTCAAGGTCAGCCTTTGCAAACTTCTTTGCAGTTTCTACGCCGAACGAAGTGAAAACTTCATCAGCATGGTGGTGATGGTGATGATCGTGGTCATGGTGGCAGCATTCGCCGTCGTGATGATGGTGTTCGTGCTCGTCATCGTCGTGATCATGATGGCAGCACTCGTCATCGTGATGGTGATGATGTTCGTGCTCGTCTTCATCATGGTCGTGGTGGCAGCACTCGTCATCGTGATGATGGTGATGCTCATGCTCATCATCGTCGTGGTCATGGTGGCAGCACTCGTCATCGTGATGGTGGTGATGCTCGTGCTCGTCATCGTCATGGTCGTGGTGAGAATGACCGCATACAGGGCAGATATCCTCGTCCTTCAGAAGCTCATCGGCAAACTTGTTTTCTGTTTCCATTGCAGCGAGAATCTGCGCGCCGTTGATATCATCCCACGGAGTTGTTACAATGGTAGCGTGCTCGTTGAGCTCTCTTATCATAGCAACAGCCTCTGCCAGCTTCTCCTCGGAGAGCTTCTGTGTGCGGCTGAGGATAATGGTCTTAGCGGTTTCTACCTGGTTCTTATAGAACTCGCCGAAGTTCTTCATATACATTCTTATCTTGGTTGCATCGGCAACGGTGGTATAGCTGTTCAGCTTGATCTCGCTGCTGTCAACGTTCATGACTGCCTTGATAACATCGGAAAGCTTTCCTACTCCTGAGGGTTCGATAAGAATACGGTCGGGGTGGAACTGCTCAAGCACCTGCGCCAGAGCCTTGCCGAAATCACCGACCAGCGAGCAGCAAATGCAGCCCTGATTCATTTCAGTGACCTGAATGCCGGCGTCTTTCATAAAGCCGCCGTCGATACCGATCTCGCCGAATTCGTTCTCGATAAGAACAAGTT
>CAVIFG010000075.1:0-8968 GCA_963641955.1 Escherichia coli | reverse complement strand
ATGCAGGAGCTTGTTCAGCACGGAAGCAACGAGTTCCCGATACAATATTATGTCAACCGGATAACTCCCGCGGAAAGCGACAGCATTCCGCTGCACTGGCACCCGCGGCCTGAATTTTTCGTGGTGCACCGCGGGGCGGTGAAAGCGCGGGCCGGCTCCGCGGAGCTGACCATCAACAGCGGCGAGGGGCTTTTTATGAACGTGAACACGCTGCACAGCTATGCCTGCGCGGGCAGCGAGATATGCTTCTGTCCCGACATAGTTTTTTCGGAGGATCTTATCGCGCCGCTGAACAGTGCGATAAACAGCCGATATCTTGCTCCGGTGATACTGAACGAGAAGATACCGTTTATCCACCTGAAGCCCGAGATACCGTGGCAGAGCGGGATACTGGATACACTGGAGAGGGTGTATTCCCTGCTTCAGCGGTACGGAAAGACGGGAATTTACGGCAAACCTGTTTCGGTGGATTATCGCTGCGGGGATATAGACAGCCCCGCGTTCGAGATGGAAGTCCAGCGGATGATGAGCAGCGTAATGCAGACGATATATGTACATAGGGGCGAGTGCGAGGTCGCGGAGGTAACGAAGAACGAGCACGCGCTTCAGATACGTATGCAGAAGATGCTGAGTTTTATCAACGAGAATTATTCCCGCGAGATAACGCTGAATGATATCGCGGGGTCGGCGAGTATAAGTAAGAGCGAGGCTTCGCGGTGCTTCCAGAGTTATCTGGGAACATCGCCGGTGAATTATCTGCTGGGGTATAGGATACAGAAAGCGATGGAGCTTCTGCGGACGGGGGAGATGACTGTTGAGGCGATAAGTATGGAGTGTTGCTTTGGCAGTTCGGCGTATTTTTGTAAGATATTCCGTGCGCGAACGGGGATGACGCCGAAACAGTATCGGTCGCAGCGACAGGAGGGTGTTTAAAGGTGGAGCGTTAAATTACCGCGCAACGTATTGTCTTTACGGGACCCACACACGCGGTCAAGGGGTCAACATTCCGTCTTTGTGGAGCACAATACACGCGGTCAAGGGGTCGCACCCCTCGCAGGTCAAGGGCAGCGCCCTTGTCGCCGTCCGCAGACGGCGAAACACCCCACGCCTATAAAATCTCGCGCAGTGAAGCTGCAATCTGGTGCGTTAATTCGACTTAAAAAGCGCTAAAGGGGGTACGGGGGGAAAACAAGAGTTTTCCCCCCGAGGTGCATAGTAAGTCTTAATGTACACTTTCTCCCCAACAGCCCAGTGGGCTGTTGGGGAAAGAGCGCAGGCAGGCGTGAGAGCGTAATGCCAAACTGCCGCAATTTTATAGGCGCATTAGGGGCGCATTGTGTCAAAAACAGTCCCCCGGACTGTTTTTGAGGAAAGAAACTTTTTAATTTAATATGTTGCTAGGGGGGAAAACTCTTGTTTTCCCCCCTTGAACCCCCTTTAGCGCTTTTTTAAGTCGGATGAACGTTTCCGCTTTTGGCTTAACTGCATAAGATTTTCTATGCGTGGGGAGTTTCGCTGTCTGCGGACAGCGACTGGGGCGCTGCCCCAGTCCCCGCAAGGGGTGCGGTCTGTCGGTCAACCCCCTCTGTCGCTTCGCGACACCTCCCCTATGGGGAGATCACCCCTTGACCGCGTGTATGAGCCCCACAAAGACGGAACGTTGACCCCCCAACCGCGTGTACGGGCACCACAAAGACTAAATGCGGCTCGAAAATCCATATCACAACAATCCCCCTCCTGCATACAATACAATATAAGTATAAGGGAGGGCTAATCAATGACAGAACGTTTTCTTTTCATGGGCGGCGACAAGCGCATTTCCTACGCAATGCAGGTCATCTCGGATCACTACCCCGCAGACAAAATAGGCGCGGGCGGTGTTTATCTCGAACCCGTCGGGCGATACGACCGAATCGTGCTTCCGTTCCCATTTTCCCGAAACGGCACGGATATCACCGCGCCGCTGTCCGACACACCTCTCCCGCTTACGGCGGTATCACTCTACGCGGCAGAAAACGCCGTGGTTTTCAGCGGAGGGACTAACTCCGCGCTGGAACACCTCTGCCGCGAAAACGGCATCACGCTGATAAACTACGCCGCGGACGAGGCTCTCACCCTGAAAAACGCCGCGCTCACCGCCGAAGCCGCCGCCGCAATACTTATCGACAACACCGACTATTCCCTTTACGGCGCGGATGTGCTCATAACAGGCGGCGGGCGCATTGCCGAATGCATGGCGCGGCTTCTGAAAGCTTTCGGAAGCAACGTCACCGTCTGCGCCCGGAACAGCGCCCAGCTTGCCCGCGCGGAGCTTCTCGGGTGCAGGGCGGAACAGCTCTGCATCCTCGACGACATCCTCCCGCGGTACGACGCAGTGATAAACACCGCGCCTGCGGACATCTTTACAAAAGAACGGTACAAGAAAATGAAAAAAGGCTCCGTTTTCGCGGAGCTCGCCACGCTCCCGCAGGAGCCTTACAAAACCCATGCGGAAAGCTGCGGCGTGAAATACATTTACGCGGCGGGGCTTCCGGGGAAATATTCCCCGAAAACAGCAGGCACGCTCATCGCGGAGTTCATACTCTCCCATGAAGCGGAATGCCGCCCCCGCATAACATAACCACAGCCACGATACAAAGCCGCCTTTTTGCGGTGAAAGGATACACCATGAGCGATTTTCAGAAACTTTCGGGACTGCGGGTGGGGTTCGCGGTCTGCGGATCGTTCTGTACCTTTTCGCGGGTGTTTGAACAGCTTGAGCAGCTCGCCGCGCTCGGCTGCGAAATAACCCCGATAATGTCGCAGAACGCATACTCACTCGACACCCGCTTCGGCACGGCGCAGTCGCACGCGGCGCGCCTTTACGAAATAACAGGCAGGACGGTCCTGCACGAAATAACCACCACCGAGCCCGTCGGGCCAAAAAAGATGTTCGACATCCTCGTTGTCGCACCCTGCACGGGGAATACCCTCGCGAAGCTTGCGGCGGGGATAACGGACGGCCCCGTATGCATGGCGGTGAAGAGCCACTTGAGAAATCAGCGCCCCGTTGTCATAGCGGTATCGACCAACGACGCGCTTTCCGCCTCGGCGAAGAATATCGGAATGCTGCGGAATTACCGCAACTTCTATTTCGTGCCGATATTTCAGGACGACAGCACGGGGAAGCCTTTCTCGATGATAGCGGATTTCACGAAGATACCGCAGACCATCGCGGAGGCTCTGGAGGGCAGACAGATACAGCCGGCTATAATTTCGCGGACATAAAAACGGGGGAGCTTTTCGCTCCCCCTCTGTTTGTGCAGTATGTTATTAAATGACCGCATAGCGTACTGGTTTTCGCATTCCACGTGTTTTGCTGACGCAAAACGCTCACATTTTCATTTCGCGGACAGTCGTCCGCGATTTTGCTTTGCAAAACCATGAAAATGCGGACACAAAAGGAAGCAGGTCAAGGGCAGAGCCCTTGTCGCCACCGCAGTGGCGAAACACTCCGCGCACAGGAAATCTCGCGCAGTGATAGCATAAAGCAGAAACGTTAATCCGACTTCCAAAGCGCTAAAGGGGTGTGGGGGAAAACAAGAGTTTTCCCCCACAGTTTATTGCAAATTTACTGCCGTTCAAGCCCTATACATTACTTAATATCGGTAGGCTTATCCTTATCCTTCTTGAGCTTCTTAGGCTCGGGAGCAGCCGCGGGAACTTCGTGAACGGTGTTGTTCTTCGCGATGGAACTCTTCATGATGCGAATCTTTGTTCTGTCGCTGCCCGTTTCGATGAGGACGGTGTCCTCCTTTACGGAAATAACTCTGCCGATGATGCCGCCGGTGGTGATGACTTCGTCAGCCACTTGAATGTTGCTCAGCATATCCTGCATTTCCTTGTTGCGCTTCTTTTCGGGGCGCATGATAAGGAAGTAGAAAATGAGTATCATCAGCGCGATGGGGATTATAAGGGTGAGAATGCTGCCAAGACCACCCTGGCCTGCTGTTGTGGAAGCCTCAGCCGCCATAATCATTGTAAGATTCATAGTTGTCCTCCGTTGGTATATTTTTGTTCAATATATTCATTATACCCTTTTACCGCGAATAAATCAAGTGGTAAAACGATATTTTCACAAATTATTCAGAAAAAACGTCACTTTACGAACATCGAAACGCCCGCTTCCGTGAACGCGCGCTGAATTTCCTCTATCGTTCCCGAGGAAACAGCGCTTCCGTCGACAAGCACCGAATATTCCTGCCCCTTGAACTGCGCGCCCATCCTGCCGATGAACGTCTTTGCTTCCGCATAGGCGGAGCCGCTTTCGGGGGCGTAGTCTATCAGCACGCCGACTCCCGCAAGCTTATCCTTGTCCGCCGCAAATTCCGCGTCGGTTGCCTGCCTGTTGTCCGCAAACAGCGCCGCGCCGTCAAGTTCCGCGATGAACTTCGCGCCGTTATCCTCCGCGCCCGCTTTCGCCGCGTCAAGGACATCCCACAGCGCAGACACGCGCTTATCCGCGTCTGTCAGCGGCAGGTCATAAAGATAGCTGCTGATATCCGACGGGCGGAAATCGGGGTACATCGTGTCCGCCGCGATGATATATTTGAATCCCGCCGAGGAAAGCTCTGCTGCGATGTTCTTCATGAACTCCGCAGAAGCATTACTGAACGGGCTGAGCCACTTCTTTCCGCCGTTTGCAGGGGCGGCGTCGAACCAGTTTCCGCCGCCGTCGGAGAGCATATACCCGCCGCCGACGGAATTACCGTTGGAGCGGTCAAGCAGCGTGCTGAACCTTGCCGCAGGAACAAGCCCCTCGGCGGTGATGATGTCGCACATCTGCTTTGCGGAGAGCGTTCCTGTTATCGTAGCGCCGTCCTTAACTTCGTCGATATTACTCTTATAAAGTATATTGCCCACGCTGTCCTTTGCGGTGATAACTATTCCCGTGTATCCCGCGCTCTTTGCGGAAGCCACCGCGCTCTTCAGCGAAGCCGCGTCGTAAACTGCGTCGCCCGGCAGGACATACATGGACGAAACCGTTTCCGCAGCCGTATCGGGCTCGGATGTGTCGGAGGTTTCCGCAGGCTCGGAGGTCTGCTCGTCCGAGGTCACGTCGCTTTCCGCCTCGCTTGTCGCGGGGGGAGTCCACGACGGGGTGCTTTCGGATGTTTCGCTGTTCTTGCTTGTGATGTATTCCACCAGCGGCTTTCCCGCGCCGTAGCCCACCACGGCAAGCGCCGCGACTATAACCACCATAAGAATAACGGTGAGGACCTGCTTGCCCCTGCTTTTCCTGCGGTTGTAGAGATTATATTTGTGATGCTTTATTTTGATGTTCGTCTTTTTAGGTTTCATGGCTGCCCCTTTCCGTTAAAGTCAGAACTCTGCGGTATATCCCACCAGCGCGCTGAACGCCAGCGAGATAACGCCTATATAAACAAGCATTATCGGGTATCCCCTGAAAACGCGCGGTATCTTATCCGAATCCAGCCGCTCGTGCGCGATGTTCAGCAGGAAGCACGCAAGGAAAAATCCTATGCCCGTTCCGAAGCCATATCCGATGTAGCTCCAGATGTCGCTGCCGTAGCCCGAGTTCAGAAACAGCGCGCCGATAACAGTGCAGTTTATTATCGCGAGATGAACGTACTTTCTTATCTTCGCGAACATCTTCGGGAACAATCTCCAGAAGAACAGCAGCGCCAGAACGTACAGCACGCTTATCACCGCCACATAAACCAGCGGCATGAACAGCCACCCCAGCGGAAGCGGCAGCAGTATGCTGTCGAAAACATAGGAAACCGCGCTTGCGATGGTGGTCATTGCGGTTATGCCGAGGGTGAAGCCGATGACATGGCGGTCGTTTCGCGAAGCGTAGATAACTACGTTCGCACCGAGGGCGCGGTCGAATATCGCGTTCTGAACAAAAACGGAAACCATCGCCACGCTTACTATCTTCGCAAACACTTCCATCATCGTTCAGCCGCCCCCTTTCTTCCCGTTCTCCTGCCCGAAAGTGCGCGGCACACCGCCGCGAATATTCCCACAAGGATAAAGCCGAAGAACGTAGATTTTGCCGCAGGCATGGGCGCGTCGAACAGCGATATGCCGAACAGCGAGCCATACGCGAGCAGCTCCCGCACTATACCCACCGCAAACGCCGCGATGGCATAGCCCGCAACATAAATAAGCGCGTCCACCGCCATTTCTCCGAAAGGCTTGAGGTAGAACCTGCTCTCCGTTTTGGAAAGCAGCAGCGAGTTCACCACAAGTATTTCAATATAGATCAGAACGCTCTGACCCGTTTCGGGGAACCACGCGGTTATCAGCAGCGCCGTCGGGATATACAAAACCGAAGCCACCGCCGCATATAATATTATGCGCACATTGTATACTATCTTCCTCGGAATATACCGGCACACGAGGATGGAAAGGTAGGATATCATGAAAAAGCTTATCGTAAGTATAAGCGCGCGCTCGGCGGTGGTCGCCGCGACGATTATCGGCGCCGTTACCAATCCGCTCATAAGCACGATGTTCTGTCTGAAAATGCCGTCAAAGCTGACAGCGGGCTTAGTTGTTTTCATCGCTGTCCTCCTCGGCTGTTTTTTTGTGCTTGCGCTTTATCTCGCCGTCGATGGGCGGGGTGTTGTAGCGGTATTTTTCGGGAAGAACTATCTCCTGCGTATCGGTCAGCTTAATGTTGCCGTGCTGCACCATGGATTTGTTTTTCTCGAATGAGCTTATGTAGTGCTTCTTCCAGTAGGAAAGGTTGTCGACTATCCTGTCAAAGCAGCCTGTCAGCGCGCCGGTTATCAGCAGCGCGAAAACAAAGCAGCATTCCGTCTGTCCGAAATAGCGGAACATCATCGTGGTGTACCCGAGCACTATTCCGTACAGCACCCGCGCCATCTTTCTTTTCGGGATAAGGTACGGCTCCGCGGAAAGGAAAACTGTTCCGAAAAGCAGGCAGCCCGAGGAAAGCTCATACACGACGGATTCAATGCCGCTTATATCCGCCCGCGGGAAGAAGAACGCGATCGCCCCCGCCGTAACGAGGCAGGAAATGACCGCCCCGGCGCTGTTTCCCCTGCGGAAAAGCAGGCACACCGCGCAGACGAAAATAACGAAGATATGCACCGAGCCTATCGCTCCGGGCACGTTACCCATCATAACATCGGGGATGGAGTAGGTGGGCACGTTGCCCAGCTCCAGCGAATGCTCAAGCGAGCGCGCGAGCGTCCCCGAAAACTCCCCGAAAACGGGATACTGCTCCCCCGCCTTTGTGTAGAATAACATATCGGAGGGGTAGCATATTATAAGAAATGCCGCCGCTATCGCGGGGGGAGAGAATACGATATTGTCGCTGCCGCCGAAAATGTGCTTGCCAAGGGCGATACATATCACCGCGCCCACCGCAGTGAGCGCCGCGGGCACGCAGGACGGCATAAGCATCGCCAGCGCCAGCCCCCAGAACGGCACAGCGGCGTCCTTCGGGTCATACGGAATTTTTCTTATAAGACAGCAGATCCTGTCCGTTATCATGCAGAACGCAACGCAGAGCGCCGCGACCAGCAGCACCCGCAGCCCCTGCATGAACGCAGACGGGATAAGCAGCGCCGCCATGAAAACAAGCCGTTCGAGATAGATCCTGTTCGGCTTGCGCGAGGTTAGATTAGACATCGGTTGTTCCTTTCGATGGAGGATATATATGGATATAGAACCCATTTACGGCATAGTGTACAGGATAGTCCTGTCCGCCGAAGAATGTTCGGAAAAAATGCTGCCGGAGGTGATAAGGGATATCTCCGACGAGCTGGACGCGGATGTGAGCGAAATTTCCTCCGCAGAGCGGCTTTACCGCCGCGGCGGGGGCTGCGTGATGTACCTCAAACCCAAAAGGACCGAAGAACAGCACGATTGCGAGCTTTTCGCCGCGGATATATGCGGCAGCGAAGCGCTCGGGGGATGGTGCCGCGCGCTGGTCGGCGCGGGGTTGCACCTGAGCGGGGATATCCGCGTGTATTCGGGGAAAAACGGCTGCTACCGCGCGGTGCTGCGGGATCCCTCTCCCCGCGCGGAATACATCTGCCGAGAATTCGGGGATTTCAGCGAGATAACCGAGCTGTTTGCGGCAAAGTCCGCCGAGCAGCTCTGCGAAACCGCCCGCGGCAGGGAGCTGGAGCTCCTTGCGGAAATATTGTAGGCAGGTCTGCGGTGCATTCCCGCCGATAAAACGCCGATTAAAGACCCCTGAGCCTGCGGTCGGCTTCCGCCATGTCCGCCGCCTTGAACAGACCCGTGCCAGCCACAAGGACGTTCGCGCCCGCTTCCCTTACTATGTGCGCGGTTTTGTCGTTTATGCCGCCGTCCACCTCGATATCAAGGGAGGTGAAGCCGTTTTTGTCGGCATAGCTGCGGAGAGCCTTTATCTTGTCCGCGGTTTCGGGGATAAATCCCTGCCCGCCGTAGCCCGGCTCAACGGTCATGACAAGCACCATATCGCACAGCGGCAGGTATTCGTAAACTGATTCGATGGGGGTCGCGGGCTTCAGCGCTATCGCGGACTTCATGCCCTTTTCATGTATAAGCTTCATTGCCGCCGCTATGTCGCAGTCGCTTTCGATGTGGATATCCACAAGGCTCGCGCCCGCCGCCGCGAAATATTCTATCTGCTTGAACGGCTTCTGAACCATGAGGTGAACATCAAGGAACATATCCGTCGCCGCCCTTACGCACTTCAGCACGGGGGCGCCGTAGGTTATCTGGTCGACGAAAACGCCGTCCATAACGTCAAAATGTATCCAGTCAACGCCCGCCTCGCGGCAGCGCTTTGTTTCTTTTTCAATATTTGCAAGGTCGCAGGCAAGCAGCGACGCTGATGTTATCGTATTTATAGCCATCATTTCCTTTCATTTACAGGCGCAGAAAGCCCATATATTATTATTGTATAATAAACCTGATTTTTAGTCAAGAACCAAAGCGG
>CAVIFG010000074.1:6337-9043 GCA_963641955.1 Escherichia coli | reverse complement strand
CCTTACAGAGCCTTTTTTCTTTTCTGCATTACCTTTGCTGTTTGAATAAAAAATTATAAGTTTGGTGGAGATAAGGGGATTCGAACCCCTGACCTCTTACATGCGAAGCAAGCGCTCTCCCAACTGAGCTATACCCCCGTTACGCATGATATTATACCACTAAATGCCCGCGTTGTCAATAACTTTTTTCAAAAAATTCAGACATTATTAAGCATATTTTCTGCGGCGGCAAGACTGCTCTCGCTGCTGCCGTCGCCGTCGATGATTCGCGCAAGCTCAGCACGGCGGCCGTCGTGGTCAAGGCGGGTAACATTCGTAAACGTCCGCCCGTCCTCGGTGTGCTTCTCGATGAGCAGGTGCTCGTCCGCCCGCGCCGCTATCTGCGCAAGGTGCGTTATGCACAGCACCTGACGCTTCCGCGCCGTTTCCGCAAGCTTTATGCCGACCTTCTGCGCCGCCCTGCCGCTTATTCCCGCGTCAACTTCGTCGAAAATCAGCGTGGGGATATCGTCAGCGTCGGCAAGGACGCTCTTTATCGCCAGCATAATTCGTGAAAGCTCGCCGCCGCTGGCGATTTTGTTTATCGGCTTGGGCTCCTCCCCCGCATTGGCGGAGATAAGCATTTCAACGCTGTCGCGGCCGTTTATCGTCACTTTGTCGGGGTTGACTGCAATGACTATCCGGACATTCGGCATATCAAGGAAACGAAGCTGCTCGCATATCTCGTCCGAAAGCTTCTGCGCCGCCGCCTTTCTTTTTTCCGTGATATTGTCCGCAAGTGCCTTTACTTCCTCCGCAAGCTCATGCTTCTGCGCGGAAAGGCGCTCGATCTCGTCGTCCATGCCGTCGAGATCCATAAGCTCCCCGCGGCATTTGTCAAGATAATCCACAAGATCGTCGCTGTCCATGTTGTATTTTCTCTTCGCATGGCGGAGCGCGGAAACCCTGTCGGTCAGCATATCCTCGCGCCCCGCTCCCCTGTCGGAATTCATCAGCGAGGATATTTCCATGGCAATATCCTCCGCCTCGGGTACGATGGAATCCAGCCGCTCTGCAAGCTCCGCCGCGGCAGGCTCGCTTTCAGCAATACCCTCCAGCATGGATAGCGCATTTTTCAGCATATCTATCGCCGAGGGCCCCTCCTCCGCGTCCAGCGCAAGGTACGCCCCGAAAAGGGATTTCTGTATCTTTGCGGCGCTGCGGCAGCGCTCCAGCTCCTGCTCCAGCCTGTCGCCATCGCCCTTGCCGATGTTGAGCGCTTCGAGTTCATCAATTACGGCGGCAAGATGCTCCGCTTTCAGCGAACGGGTACGGCTCTCATCCTGCATGGTTTTCAGCTGCTTTGCAGCGCGGGAGAATGCGCGGAATTTCACGCGGTATTCCTCACGAAAAGGCGTTATCCCACCGAAATTATCGAGGATATCCCGCTGATTATCGTTGGACATGAGTATACGATTTTCGTGCTGACCGTGAACGTCCACCAGCATACTTCCTATTTCCCGCAGCATTGCCGCCGTGGCGGGTCTGCCGTTTACGCGGGCGATACTCTTTCCATCAGAGGAGATAACACGGGTGAGGATAAGCTCGTCCTCGGCGTCGAAGCCCATCTCCTCCACCTTGGCATTCACTGCATTCGGGACATCATCGAAAACGGCGGTTATGACCGCTCTGGAGGCTCCCGTGCGCACGATGTCCTTTGTGGTGCGCTGACCGAGGATGGCGTTGATACCGCCGATAAGTATGCTCTTTCCCGCGCCTGTTTCTCCCGTGAAAACATTGAAATTCCCGCCGAAATGCGCTTCCGCCTTTTCGATTACCGCGAGGTTTTCTATTGAAAGCTCCCTGAGCACCCTTGCCGCCCCCTTTCTTACTGCCTTGTCATGAGCCGCTTTAGCTGCTCGATGAGCTGTACGGCGTGATTTTCCGACCGCGTGAGGATAAACACCGTGTCGTCGCCAGCGATGGTGCCGACAACAAATCCGAAATTTTGTTCGTCAACAACCTTGCAGGCGGCATTCGCCATGCCCGCGTGGCATTTTATCACCACGGTATTCATCGCATAATCCAGCGACACCGCCGACTGCGCGAAAATGCTGTTATAAATCGCGGGCTTGCCGCCGTTGCCCGCATAGTAGCAATTAATACCATTTTCGGACATTCCCTTGCGTATTTTCAGCTCGCGGATGTCGCGGGACACCGTTGCCTGCGTTATGCGAAATCCCGCCTGCTTGAGGCGTATCTGAAGCTCCTGCTGGGTTTCGACCTCATTTTCGGATATTATGCGAAGTATCGCCGCCTGGCGACGTTTTTTCTCCATTCCGCCTCACCGCCTTTTTTTGTTAAACTGCCGCGTTATTTCAGCGGCGTCATAAGTTTGTTGTGGACTGCTCCGTAAAATCCGCTGCCCGCTTCGATTATCGTGAGCGTTTTTTCAGACCTGCGCAGGTGCAGTTCGTCATCCTCGCCAAAATTTATCCCCCGCTCGCCGTCAAGGCTGACGGTAACGGTGCTGTCCTGATAGCTGCGGATCTTCGCGGTGACTTCCTGCTGTGCCGAAAAGATCATCGGACGGTTGAACAGCGTATGCGGGCAGAGCGCCGTGAATTCTATGCATTCAAGTTCAGGGGCGAGGATAGGCCCCCCCGCAGAAAGAGAATACGCCGTGGAGCCCGTCGGGGTGCTTAAAATAACACCGTCGGCGCGGAC
>CAVIFG010000074.1:0-6235 GCA_963641955.1 Escherichia coli | reverse complement strand
CCTCGCATTCGCCGCAGAAAATCATAAATTCGGGGAGCTTGGAGCTGCTTCCTCGGGATATGACCGCGTCGTTGAGCACGCTCTTTTTAAGCACCGTTTCGCCGCCGCGGATTATCTCGCAGTCCAGCAGCATACGCCTGCTGACGGGACATTCGCCCGAAATTATGTCGGGAATGCGCCACACCTCGGATGGCTCAACGGTCGCCATGAAGCCCAGCCGACCCATATTCACGCCGAGAAGCGGCAGACCATATTCCGCGGCGGTCTTACCCCATTTGAGGATAGTGCCGTCGCCGCCTATCGTTACGATGTGCGTGCACTCCCGCAGGGACGAAACCACGGGCACATCAATTACGTCCGCAAGGTCGCTGTCCTCGCTGAATACACAGGGTTCAATTCCGCGCCCGCGAAGCAGCGCACACAATTCCCTCGTGATCTGAACGGACGCCCTGTCCATGGAATTGCACCCGATAATGACCCTCATTCCGCCCATTTTCAAGCCTCCCTGCGCAGCCCCAGAAGATACTCGGTGTTGCCGTCGCCGCCCTTTATCGGTGACTCCGCCGTGCCGAGCACGGTAAGACCGTTTTCCTCGGCGCTGCGCTTTATTTCATCAACAATTTTCAGCCTAATTTTCTCATCCCGGACTATTCCTTTTTTGTTCAGCGCCGACCTGTCCGCGCACAGCGACTGACCGACCTCGAACTGCGGCTTTATCAGCACGCACGCCGTTCCGCCCGCGCGGAGAAGCCGCCTGATATGCGGGAAAATCATCTTCAGCGAGATGAACGACACATCCGCACCGATGAAATCAGCGCCGTGTATGCCGTACTTTTCGGGGTCAAAGCTGCGGATATCCGTCTGCTCAAGGGATACAACGCGGCTGTCACGGCGCAATTTTTCGTCGAGCTGATCCCGCCCGACATCCACCGCAAACACCTTTGCCGCGCCGTTTTGCAGCATACAGTCCGTGAACCCGCCCGTGCTTGCGCCGATATCAATGCACAGCGCTCCGTCAAGCTTCACGCCGAATACCTCCAGCGCCTTTTCAAGCTTCAGCCCGCCGCGCCCGACATAGCGAAGCTGCTCGCCGACGACCTCGATATCATCACCGCCAACTTCAGCGGAGGGCTTTTCGCATACCTTTCCGCCGACAAGCACGCCACCCGATTTTATAAGCGACTGCGCCGCAGTCCTGCTTTTGCATATTCCTTTTTCTGTAAGATACACATCAAGGCGCATAGTTGATTTCCTTAATTTTTCAGTATTTTCAGCATATTATCCGCGTCAAGGCGGTACATTTCTAGCTGCTCCGCAACAGACGCGGCGGGGACAAACCCGTCCGAAACGCCGACGCACTCAGCCTTTCCGCCCCATCCCGCCTGCGCAAGCGCCGCGAATAATCCCTCGCCGACACCGCCGTGCAGCGAGCTTTCCTCAAAGAAAACCACGCGGCTGTAGCTCATTGCAACATTGATGACATTTTCGGGCAGGGGCGAAATTTTCACGAGCCGCAGCATATCCGCGCCCGCGCTTTCCGCCGCCTGTGCCAGCCCCGCGGAAATTCTTCCGTAGGTTATCGCCAGCGTATCCGAGCGCTTCCCCGAATAGAACATATCCCGCGCGGGGACAAGCGCCGCCCGTCCGAGGGCGCAGTCCGCAGCCGCTTCGCTTCCCTTGGGATAGCGCACGCAGGCGACACCGTCGGTGTCGTATATCGCACGGCGCAGGCAGGCGCGAAGTTCATCCGCGCTTGCGGGAGAATACACCGTTGTGTTCGGGATAAGCCGCAGCATAGGCACATCAAATATGCCCTGATGGGTTTCTCCGTCCTCCCCGACAAAGCCCGCACGGTCGATGGCGAGGACAATGTGCGTGTTTTCAATTGCGCAGTCGTGAATTATCTGATCAAATCCGCGCTGCAAAAATGTCGAATACACCGCGAAAACAGGCAGCATTCCTCCCGCGGCAAGTCCCGCGGCGAATGTTACCGAATGCTGCTCCGCGATACCCGTATCGAAAAATCGCGGCGCGCAGGCGTTTCTGAAGTAATTCAGACCAGTGGCGTATTTCATTGCGGCGGTTATCGCGCAGATCCTGCCGTCAGAGCAGCCCAGCCGCGCAAGCTCCCGCCCGAAAACCTCGGAGTAGCTTTCCCCCGAAGCACGCGCGGCGGAATTTTTCGCGATTGCATGGTACTCCCCGGGGTTGTTTTCAGCGGGGGCATAACCTCTGCCTTTCTGCGTGAAAACATGGACAACGCATGGTTTCTGCATTATTTTGGCGACGGAAAGCGCCTCGATCATATCCTCAAGGTTGTGCCCGTTTACGGGGCCGATGTAGGTAAATCCTAAATTTTCAAAGAGGTTGCTGGTGTCGTACAGCGCGTCCTTGAGCATATTTTTTGCGGAGCGCACCGCTCTTTCCAGCTGCTTTCCGACAAGCGGCACGGAAGTAAGGACGTTCCGAAAATGCTCCTTCGCGACATAATACCGCCTTGTGGAGCGGATATGCGCAAGATAACGCGCCAGCGCGCCGGTGCTCTTGCTGATGGACATGGCGTTGTCGTTCAGCACAAGGGTAAGATTCGTCGCGGTCTTGCCCGCGTTGTTAAGCCCCTCGTATGCCATTCCGCCTGTAAGCGCGCCGTCGCCTATCACCGCCGCCACAGAGCCGCCCTCGCCTTTCAGCCGCATTGCGGTGGAGATACCGTAAGCGGCGGAAACAGAGGTGCTGCTGTGCCCCGAAATGAACGCGTCCGCGGGGGATTCGCCCCTGCGGCAGAAGCCCGAAATGCCGTCCCTGCAGCGCAGTGTTGAAAACTTGGAATACCGCCCCGTGAGCAGCTTGTGCGCGTATGCCTGATGACCTACGTCCCACAATATCCTGTCGTTTCCGCCGACATCATAGACATAGTGCAGCGCCACGGTAAGCTCCACCGTGCCGAGATTGGAAGCGAGGTGTCCGCCGTTTTTCATGACGGTGCGCAGGATGCAACCGCGAAGCTCCTTGCAGAGCGCCCTCAGCTGCGGAGCGGTCATTTTGGATATTACGGAATGGTCTATATTGTCGTTGAGATATTTTTCCTGCTGCATGGCTCCTCCGATATCACGCGGGAAGCGGGAATACCATTGCGATGAGTATTCCGAGCAGCGATCCCGCGAGAACTTCTATGGGCGTATGCCCGAGGAATTCCTTGAAATCCTTGCGGTCGGTTATATCGTCGATGTCAAGCTCCTCGTCGCCGCTGAGCTGCGAAAGCTCGTCGTCTATCTCGTCGATAACGCGGCGCAGCCTGTTCAGCTCCTTTGCGTGGAGTCCCGCGTTGTAGCGCACGCTCATTGCGTCGTAAATTACAACGCCCGCAACTATCATCGAAAGCGCAAATGCAGGACTGGAAAATCCCTGATATTTAAGCGTGTATATCGCCACAGAAACCACCAGCGACGAATGCGACGAGGGCATTCCACCCGCGCCTGTGATACGCTCGGGGTTAAATGTTTTATATTTTACGGAATAGTGTATCGTCTTGAGTATCTGCGCCGCCAGCCATGAAATTATACCGACGGTAAGAATAGGGTTCGCCATAAGTATTTTTTCTATCAAAGTCAAACGACCTCCGCTATCAGTATTTCCGCTTTAACAGCAGTTCCGTCAGTCCGCGCAGGAATTCCGTGTCATCGAAATCGTCAAGGCACTTCTCCGCCTGCTCGGTGAGCCTTGCGGCTTCCTCCCGCGCGCGGTCAATGCCGACCTCGGTGACATATGTGAACTTCCCGCTTGCGGCGTCGCTTCCGACGGGCTTTCCGAGCAGCTTCTCATCCGCCGTTACGTCAAGTATATCGTCAATTATCTGGAACGCCAGCCCGAGCCGCTGCCCGTAGCTCCCCGCGGAGAGCTGCTTATCCGCGCCTGCGCCCGCCGCGATACAGCCCGCGCGGCAGCAGAATTCCAGCAGCGCGCCGGTTTTCATGCGGTACATTTCAAGCAGGACGTTGGTTTCAAGGCGCTTGCCCTCGTTTTCCGTGTCGATGACCTGACCGCCTATCATGCCGAAAATACCCGCGCGGTCCCCCAGCAGCGAGATTATTTTCAGCGCCGCCGCCTGCGATATCGTGCCTTTTATGCCTGCCTCGGCGATTATCTGCGCGGGGAGTATCGCGAGCGCGTCCCCCGCGAGAAGCGCGTTAGCCTCGCCGAATGCCTTGTGACAGCTGGGCTTGCCGCGGCGCATATCGTCGTTGTCCATGCACGGAAGATCGTCGTGGATAAGCGAGAATGTGTGCATCATCTCGATCGCCGCCGCGACCGGCAGGGCGCTTTCGGGGTCGCCGCCGCATACGCGGCAGAACTCCATCACAAGCGCGGGGCGCAGGCGCTTTCCGCCTGCGGTAAGACTATGGCGCGCAGCTTTTATGACATTATTCTGCAGGCAGGGAGTATCGGGGATGTACCTGTCGATAGCACGCTCGGTCATCTCCGCGTATTCCGCGAGCCGTTCCTTCACCATATCCGCCATCACTCCGCCTCCAGCTTTTCTACCGTAAGCTTTGCGTTGGTGATATATTCCTTGCAGAATTTCACGAGATCCACCGCTTCGGAATAAAGCTTCATCGACTCTTCCAGCGGAAGTTCCGCCCCGTTCATTCGGTCGGATATCTCCGCGAGCCGTTTCATCGCCTGTTCAAAATCCATTTATCGTCAGTCCTCTGTAATTTCCAGTATCTTTGCGGCAGCGCCGCCTTTTCCGAATTTAAGCTCCACTACATCTCCGACGGACAGCATTCCCGCGTCGGTAACAACGCGTCCCGCCGCCTTTGCAACGGAATATCCCCTCGAAAGCACGCCCAGCGGATTTAACGCGGAGATCATGTCAGCGTTTGCGATAAGCCTGCTTTCGGCGGAATCCAGCCTTGCGTGCATCTGCCGCGAAATCAACGCCGAAACGCTGTCCAGACGCTGTTCCATGGCATTTATCCTGCTGTGCGGCGACAATGCGCGGATAAGCTCCGCCCTTGCAGAAAGGACACGCTCGTTCGCCGCGAGAGAACGCAGCACAGCCGCCCGCGCGCGTTTTTCCATGCCCTCTATGGCGCTGTATATCGCGCCTATTTCCGGGACGGCAAGTTCCGCCGCCGCGGAGGGAGTGGGCGCACGCATATCCGCCGCCATATCGGCGATGGTGGTGTCGGTTTCATGGCCAACGGCGCTTATCGTGGGCACGGCGCTGTCGAAAACAGCCCGCGCGACCACCTCTGTGTTGAACGCGCCGAGATCCTCCGCAGAACCGCCGCCGCGGCCGAAAATGATAACGTCCGCGCCGATGTTCTGCGCTCTTTTAAGGCTGCACGCCACCGACTGCGGAGCGCCCTCGCCCTGCACCAGCGTTGGTATCACCACCAGAGAAGCGATGGGGTAACGCCTGCCGATAACAGTCATGACATCGCGCACCGCCGCGCTGTCCGGAGCGGTTATCACCGCGATTTTCTTCGGCATTGCGGGGAGCGGCCGTTTCCTTGAAAACAGCCCTTCTTCGGCGAGCCGCTTTTTCAGTTCCTCGAGGGCTGCCGCCTGCTCGCCCTCGCCGTCGCGGGTCATATCGGAGCAATAAAGCTGGTACACGCCGTTTTTCGTGTATACCCTCACCGCGCCGCGGCATATCACCTTATCGCCGTTTTCGGGCGCGAACGTAAGCCCCGCCGCCTTGTCGCTGAACATCATGCAGCTGAGCTGAGAAGCGCCGTCTTTAAGCGTAAAGTAAAGGTGCCCCGACATATAGTGATCCTTGAAATTAGATATCTCGCCGCGCACGGCAACGTTGCCCAGCCGCTTATCGCCGTTTATCAGCATTTCCGCAACGCGGTTTACCTGCGAAACGGTGACGACGGGCACGCGGGATGTATTACTGCTTGTTTCCATGCAGCTCTTCCTTGCAGGAGTTAAGTATTCCGTTTATGAAGCCGCTGTCCGCCTTGAGGGAGTATTTCTTCGCAAGCTCGACAGCCTCGTTTATCGCCGCCGCGTCGGGTACTCTGTCGCAGTATTTCATCTCATAAATCGCGATCTTGAGTATGACCATGTTGACCTTTGCGATACGCGCAACGGAACGGGTTTTCGAATACTTCGAGATGAGCGCAACAAGCTCCTCGTCGTGCTCGGTAACGCCCTTTACAATCTCGTCGGTTTCTTCATTCTTCGCGATGTCGAAAGCCTCGGGGTTGAGTTCGTCTATCTC